>JAZUOA010000061.1:0-6372 GCA_045604445.1 Acutalibacteraceae bacterium | reverse complement strand
ATAAGAGTTGAAGGTGAACTTCGAATCAACAGCATATTCACCATCAATATAAATTGCGCCGCCCTTGTTCATAAGAGCAACTGCCGCATCAAAGGTTGCGGTTGGACTGCCGCTTGTTCCGTTATTATCATCATTTCCGCTCGAAGATATATAAACGGTATCCTGCTTTTGCAGGCGGATTATTTTAGCCTTTAATGCTTTAAGTAATGAATATTCACCTGCAAGCTCAGACTTAACCAAATAATGCAAAGCCTCATAATCACTTATAGCCAAATTAACATCCGATAAATCTGAAATTGCAACAGTTGATGCATCAAGCGAGAGAACATGCTCATTTTTTGCTTTAAACTCATTTGCGGTTTTAAAATATTCTAATTCAAAATTATCAAAGCAAATGGGTGCAGCAGTTGAATTTGAAGCACCATAACCAACCTTAAAATTGCTATCAACAATATATTCACTTGTTAAATTGCAGGTTGAAACAATCGTTCCTGTTGATTTATCCGTAACTGTGAGGGTTATTGCAACCGAATCTTCACTGTAAACATAATCCAACTTGTATGTAAACCAGACGCCTACACCCGAATCAGAAAGTTTTGTATTAGAGGCGCGGTTGATTGAAACCATATCCTCGCCACTACTTGTTCCTGATTGTTCTATTACTCGATAGTAAGGCGCTGTTCCGGTTAAATTAAGCTCTATTCTTCCCCAGTTATAAACATCTTTATAATAATAGTAGATACCCGGGCTTGGATCCCAACCTATAACAGCATCATATCTAACATCAGTTGAAAAAGATTTCATTAAAGTATCGCTGCGCATATATTCTTCTTTTAAGGTTAACATTTTACGCTTGCGGTTAATGTTTCTATATTCCGGAATCAAAACATTATTAGCCGAATCGAGTGAATCCTTAGTTGTATATGCTTTTGTTCCGTTCGAGCTGGTTCCTGAAACAAAGGCTGATGAGCTTGTTGCCCAGGTCATAATATCTCCCGTTTCAGGCAAGCTCTCGAACACTTCATTTGTGAGATTAGGATATTCAAAATCATCAGATAAAATCTTGTAAGCCGATAGAAGCGATGATAGATATTTCGCTTCTTTTACAAGCTGACTTTGTAAATTCACAGGTAATTCCTCTAAAGAAGCTTTAACCTGGGCCACCTTATCAAACTGCTCCTTCGAAGTAATAGCTTGCAAGCTCAAAACCTCGGCGTTTTCCTCGCGGAAATCGTTAGCAGACCTTGTATAACCAACACTAAAGTTATCATAATATATCGTGCTGTTTGTGCTGTTTGCTGAAGCAATACCAACCCTTCCTCCTACATTGAAATCGGTGGTCTTCTTGGTCTGCGTATAAATAACGGTATTTGTAGCTTTATCCGTAAAAGTAATAGTGATATTTGTTCCATCTTCAAGGTATTCATAATCAAATTGAACCCCTATCCAATCACCAAGCGCAGTATCAGCTAACGAGCAATTATTCATAAGTACTGTCGAAACCATTTCGGTTCCATCGTCATTGCCCTTATTTTGCATAAATCTTGTGTTTATTAAACCTGCGCTCGTTAACGAAAGCTCCATTCTTGCCCAGTTATATGGGTTTTTATAATAGTAGTAAATACCGGAGTTTGTATCCCAAGTGTAGTTAACATCAATTCTAAAATCCATTGAGAAGGAATTTATCATTGCGCCTTCCTTGAGATATTCCTCCTTAACGGTTTTTAGTTTAACCTTTCTTTGTTGACTTCTGATTTCAGGTGCAAACACAGTATTTTCACTATCAAGAGTATCCGTCACAAGTTTTGAAGCGGAGGTTAGCGTTGAGTCGGTAGTAGAAGCGAAAGCGGAAGTGCTTGCATTCCATGTGCGGATATCTCCACTATAGGGAACAGTTTCCCAAATTTCATTGGAATAATTGCCATATTCAAAATCATCACCTGAAACCGTATAGGTTGATAGTGAAGCCGAAAGTTTAGCCTTTTCTTCCGCTAATAATTCCTGAACTTCAGCGCTTGCCGCTTCTAAAGACACTTTTGCTTTAGCTACAGCATCGAACTGCTCGCGGGTTGTAACCTTTGTACAAGATAACTCTTCGCGATATTCAATTCTGAAATCCTGCGCAAATTCCTCAGCAGTTTTACTATACTGCACCTTGAAATTATCATAATAGCAACTATAATTTCCGTAACAAGAGGAAACACCCACACGGAAGTTTTCATCATAAGCCATATACTTGCCCGATTCCAAAACATTTCCATCGGCATCGGTGCAATCATATACTGTATCATCAAACTTTGCCGAGAAGCTTGGTATTGTTCCCTCATTTCCCTCTTCATCAGTCAAGGTTGCGGAAACAGTGAGAATATTATCCTCTATTTGAGAGTAGTCATAATTAAGGGTAACCGTAAGCCAATCGGTGTTATCTCCAACAAGGTTCGTTGAATAACGCCATTTTCTTACATTTGTAACCTGGTCTTTATATATCTCTATACAGTTGTTAGAAACATTGCTGGCGCCGGTTTCACCATAGGAAAATCTACACCAGCTATAATACACATACTCATTGCTGCTGTTTGGAAAAACCATCAGCACCAAAGAATTGCGCGAATTCATATGAAAAGCAACTATACCAGAACTTGAATCTTCGTTTGTAACTTCAACACTATGATTAAAGGTTGTTGTTACGCTTTCAACCCTTCTTCCCTCAGGAACATTTTTCACAAGGTCAGAAGCATTCTGGTTTTTAGCCTTAGCAGACCTTGCTTTTAAAACACTTTTTTCTCCAACAGTTGTGATGCCGGCAGCAACATCCGCCGCATTGAGTGTAGTGTTGCCATAAGCATTAGAAATAGCCTGCTCATAGTTTTCAAGTGAACTTTCATCATCAAAGTTATCCTCGAAAAGTCGGGAACTGCTTATTTCTTCTGCAAAAACAGTATTAGAAATGGGGAACATCGCCAAAAGCACAACTATGCTTAAAATAACTGCTAAAATTCTTTTGCACACATTCATTTCTAAAATCACCTTTCTGAATATATATAACCTATTTAATTATAATCTCAGAGAAATTGTTTAAACAAGGGGATTATTTTGATATTGTTCGCTTATTTTGACATTTTGATAATTTTTGGTCGCTTTTTTTGCTCACTTTTATAAATTAAACAAAAAAGCACCCGTTTTGCATGCAAAACGGGTGCTTTTTTGTTTAATTTATAAAAGTGAGCAAAAAAAGCGACCAAAAATTATCAAAATGTCAAAATAAGCGAACAATATCAAAATAATCCCCTTGTTTAAACAATTTCTCTGAGATTATAATTAAATAGGTTATATATATTCAGAAAGGTGATTTTAGAAATGAATGTGTGCAAAAGAATTTTAGCAGTTATTTTAAGCATAGTTGTGCTTTTGGCGATGTTCCCCATTTCTAATACTGTTTTTGCAGAAGAAATAAGCAGTTCCCGACTTTTCGAGGATAACTTTGATGATGAAAGTTCACTTGAAAACTATGAGCAGGCTATTTCTAATGCTTATGGCAACACTACACTCAATGCGGCGGATGTTGCTGCCGGCATCACAACTGTTGGAGAAAAAAGTGTTTTAAAAGCAAGGTCTGCTAAGGCTAAAAACCAGAATGCTTCTGACCTTGTGAAAAATGTTCCTGAGGGAAGAAGGGTTGAAAGCGTAACAACAACCTTTAATCATAGTGTTGAAGTTACAAACGAAGATTCAAGTTCTGGTATAGTTGCTTTTCATATGAATTCGCGCAATTCTTTGGTGCTGATGGTTTTTCCAAACAGCAGCAATGAGTATGTGTATTATAGCTGGTGTAGATTTTCCTATGGTGAAACCGGCGCCAGCAATGTTTCTAACAACTGTATAGAGATATATAAAGACCAGGTTACAAATGTAAGAAAATGGCGTTATTCAACGAACCTTGTTGGAGATAACACCGATTGGCTTACGGTTACCCTTAATTATGACTACTCTCAAATAGAGGATAATATTCTCACTGTTTCCGCAACCTTGACTGATGAAGAGGGAAATGAGGGAACAATACCAAGCTTCTCGGCAAAGTTTGATGATACAGTATATGATTGCACCGATGCCGATGGAAATGTTTTGGAATCGGGCAAGTATATGGCTTATGATGAAAACTTCCGTGTGGGTGTTTCCTCTTGTTACGGAAATTATAGTTGCTATTATGATAATTTCAAGGTGCAGTATAGTAAAACTGCTGAGGAATTTGCGCAGGATTTCAGAATTGAATATCGCGAAGAGTTATCTTGTACAAAGGTTACAACCCGCGAGCAGTTCGATGCTGTAGCTAAAGCAAAAGTGTCTTTAGAAGCGGCAAGCGCTGAAGTTCAGGAATTATTAGCGGAAGAAAAGGCTAAACTTTCGGCTTCACTATCAACCTATACGGTTTCAGGTGATGATTTTGAATATGGCAATTATTCCAATGAAATTTGGGAAACTGTTCCCTATAGTGGAGATATCCGCACATGGAATGCAAGCACTTCCGCTTTCGCTTCTACTACCGACTCAACGCTAACCTCCGCTTCAAAACTTGTGACGGATACTCTTGATAGTGAAAATACTGTGTTTGCACCTGAAATCAGAAGTCAACAAAGAAAGGTTAAACTAAAAACCGTTAAGGAGGAATATCTCAAGGAAGGCGCAATGATAAATTCCTTCTCAATGGATTTTAGAATTGATGTTAACTACACTTGGGATACAAACTCCGGTATTTACTACTATTATAAAAACCCATATAACTGGGCAAGAATGGAGCTTTCGTTAACGAGCGCAGGTTTAATAAACACAAGATTTATGCAAAATAAGGGCAATGACGATGGAACCGAAATGGTTTCGACAGTACTTATGAATAATTGCTCGTTAGCTGATACTGCGCTTGGTGATTGGATAGGGGTTCAATTTGATTATGAATACCTTGAAGATGGAACAAATATCACTATTACTTTTACGGATAAAGCTACAAATACCGTTATTTATACGCAGACCAAGAAGACCACCGATTTCAATGTAGGAGGAAGGGTTGGTATTGCTTCAGCAAACAGCACAAACAGCACGATATATTATGATAACTTTAGTGTTGGTTATACAAGGTCTGCTAACGATTTCCGCGAGGAAAACGCCGAGGTTTTGAGCTTGCAAGCTATTACTTCGAAGGAGCAGTTTGATAAGGTGGCCCAGGTTAAAGCTTCTTTAGAGGAATTACCTGTGAATTTACAAAGTCAGCTTGTAAAAGAAGCGAAATATCTATCATCGCTTCTATCGGCTTACAAGATTTTATCTGATGATTTTGAATATCCTAATCTCACAAATGAAGTGTTCGAGAGCTTGCCTGAAACGGGAGATATTATGACCTGGGCAACAAGCTCATCAGCCTTTGTTTCAGGAACCAGCTCGAACGGAACAAAAGCATATACAACTAAGGATTCACTCGATTCGGCTAATAATGTTTTGATTCCGGAATATAGAAACATTAACCGCAAGCGTAAAATGTTAACCTTAAAAGAAGAATATATGCGCAGCGATACTTTAATGAAATCTTTTTCAACTGATGTTAGATATGATGCTGTTATAGGTTGGGATCCAAGCCCGGGTATCTACTATTATTATAAAGATGTTTATAACTGGGGAAGAATAGAGCTTAATTTAACCGGAACAGCGCCTTACTATCGAGTAATAGAACAATCAGGAACAAGTAGTGGCGAGGATATGGTTTCAATCAACCGCGCCTCTAATACAAAACTTTCTGATTCGGGTGTAGGCGTCTGGTTTACATACAAGTTGGATTATGTTTACAGTGAAGATTCGGTTGCAATAACCCTCACAGTTACGGATAAATCAACAGGAACGATTGTTTCAACCTGCAATTTAACAAGTGAATATATTGTTGATAGCAATTTTAAGGTTGGTTATGGTGCTTCAAATTCAACTGCTGCACCCATTTGCTTTGATAATTTTGAATTAGAATATTTTAAAACCGCAAATGAGTTTAAAGCAAAAAATGAGCATGTTCTCTCGCTTGATGCATCAACTGTTGCAATTTCAGATTTATCGGATGTTAATTTGGCTATAAGTGATTATGAGGCTTTGCATTATTTGGTTAAGTCTGAGCTTGCAGGTGAATATTCATTACTTAAAGCATTAAAGGCTAAAATAATCCGCCTGCAAAAGCAGGATACCGTTTATATATCTTCGAGCGGAAATGATGATAATAACGGAACAAGCGGCAGTCCAACCGCAACCTTTGATGCGGCAGTTGCTCTTATGAACAAGGGCGGCGCAATTTATATTGATGGTGAATATGCTGTTGATTCGAAGTTCACCTTCAACTCTTAT
>JAZUOA010000060.1:0-12226 GCA_045604445.1 Acutalibacteraceae bacterium | reverse complement strand
CAACTTGTTCAGATAAGATGGTACGGTGTAATTATCGCCTTCGGCTTTATTCTTGCCGCTCTTTTTGGCGGCAGAATAGCTTACACCTGGCGTATGAATTTGAGTAAAATGGTGGATGTGCTTATTTATGGTACATTTGGCGGTATAATTGGTGCGAGAGCATATTATGTTATTTTTGAATGGGATTATTACAAACTTAACCCTGCAGAGATTTTTCAGATATGGGAGGGCGGTCTTGCCATTTATGGCGGCATAATAGGCGGTATATTGGCGGCGTTTATTACCTGCAAGCTGGAAAAGCTTAATTTCCTGAACCTTTTAGACCTTGTAGGTATGAGCCTTCTTATAGGTCAGGGTATCGGCACATGGGGTAACTACGCAAACCAAGAGGCATTCGGAACCTTTACCAACGGCAATTATGGTATGATGAGCGAAAAGGTCGTTTCCTACATAGCCGCTAATCCCGATAAATTCGGGGTTGAGGGAGTCGGAGATGTTTGGGGATATGTTGAGCAGAACAATCTTTTTGTTCACCCCACCTTCTTTTATGAGTTCCTTTGGTGTATGGTTGGTTTTTTGCTTCTTTATTTAAGCCTTAAAAAGTTGCGTAAATTCAGCGGTCAGCTTTTTCTTGAGTATGGTATCTGGTACGGTACCGGCAGGGCTATTATAGAGGGCCTCAGAACCGACAGCCTTTATATAGGTTCTACGGGAATCAGAGTTTCGCAGGCTCTATCCCTGATTATTGTTTTTGTCTGCGCTGTAATTCTTATTGCAATGCTTATTAAGGTGAAAAAGCATCCTGTTAAAATTGAGGGTGTTGATTACTTTGCACCGGATGCACCAAAAACATTAAAACAGAAAAAATCAGAGGCTCTTGAAGCTGAAAAGCAAGGCGAATCTGCTACAGAGGAGGGGAAAGGCAATGGCTGAAATAATGAGCGGAAAAATAGTTTCAGCGGCTAAACGTGAAGAAATTAAAGAAAGAGTTCGGGCTCTCAATGAAAAAGGCGTTGAGGTTGGTCTTGCTGTTATCATTGTAGGCAACAACAGTGCTTCCAGGGTTTACGTTAATAATAAGAAGAAGGGCTGTGAGGAGGTTGGTATTACTTCCTATGAATTTGCTTTGCCTGAAGAAACCACTCAGACTGAGCTGCTTTCTTTAATTGATAAATTAAATAATGATGAAAATGTTAACGGAATTCTTTGCCAGCTTCCGTTACCCAAGCATATTGATGAACAAGCAGTTATAAATGCTATTTCACCCGAAAAGGATGTTGATGCTTTTCATCCCACAAACGTTGGGCATATTATGATAGGTGATTTTACATTTTTACCCTGCACACCGGCAGGCGTTATGGAAATTCTGAAGCATTACAATGTTCAGGTTAATGGTAAAAAGTGCGTTATTATAGGCAGAAGTAATATTGTGGGCAAACCTATGGCAATGCTTCTTCTGAAGGAAAACGGAACCGTGGAAATTTGCCATTCAAGAACAAATGATTTGAAAAATGAGGCTCTCTCTGCAGATATCCTTGTTGCAGCGGTTGGCAAAGCAAATTTTGTAACTGCGGATATGGTCAAAGAGGGTGCGGTTGTTATTGATGTGGGTATAAACAGAAATAGCGATGGTAAGCTTTGCGGTGATGTTGCTTTTGAAGAGGTAGAGAAAAAAGCATCATTTATTACGCCTGTTCCCGGCGGAGTCGGTCCTATGACAATAACAATGCTTTTGGAAAATACCGTAAGGGCAGCTGAGCTGGTTGGCAAGCAAACGTGTTATTGACAACGCTGTGCGTTTATTTTATAATAATTTTGTGTGAAATAAAGGCGCAATAGTGCCTTTTTGCAGGCAAAATAATGAAAATGAAGCTTTCTTTCCGTTGGTACGGAGAATCAGACCCTGTTACACTTAAATATATTTCTCAAATCCCCGGTATGCGTTCAATTGTATCGGCGGTTTATGATGTTAAACCCGGTGAGGTTTGGCCTGAAGAGGCTATTGCTTCTATGAAAGAGCAGTGTGAAAAACACGGGCTTGTTTTTGATGTTGTAGAGTCTATTCCTGTTCATGAGGATATTAAATTAGGTAGAGGTAATGTTGAAAAATACCTTGATGTTTACTGTGAAAATATTCGCAGATGTGCAAAATATGGTGTTAAATGCGTTACTTATAATTTTATGCCGGTCTTCGATTGGACCCGAACACAGCTTGATAAAGAGGCTGCGGATGGTTCAACAAGCCTTGTTATGTATTGGGAGCAAATGAAGGGGCTTGATCCCCTCAAGGATGATATTCATCTTCCTGGTTGGGATTCCAGCTACACTCAGGAAGAGGTTAGGGAACTTATTACCGCATATGGTGAAATAGGAGAGGAAGGCTTGTGGGCTAACCTTGAGAAATTCTTGAAAAAGGTTGTTCCTGTTGCAGAGGAGTGCGGTGTAAGGATGGCAATACATCCCGATGATCCGCCTTATCCGATTTTTGGTCTTCCTCGCATAATTACCTGCGAAAAAAATCTTGACAGAATGCTCAGTATTGTTGACAGCCCTGCAAACAGCCTTTGCCTTTGTACAGGTAGCTTAGGCTGTGCAGAGAGCAATGATATTCCGGCAATGATTGAAAAATATGCTAAGGCTGACAGAATTGCCTTTATGCATATAAGAAATGTAAAGATTCTTGAGGATGGTTCGTTTGAGGAACGCGCTCACCTTTCTGATTGCGGTTCTCTTGATATGTATAAAATCGTTAAGGCGCTCACTGATAACGGCTTTGACGGCTATGTTCGCCCTGACCACGGAAGAATGATTTGGGGTGAAACCGGTAAACCCGGTTACGGTCTTTTCGACAGAGCTCTCGGTGCAGCATATATAAACGGTCTTTTTGAAGCATGTGAAAAAACTAAGGAGTAAAGCTATGAATGAAATGAATCAGAAAATTTCCGGTATAGGTGTAGTTCCTGTAATTAAACTTAACCATCCTGAAAGGGATGCGGCACCTCTTGCAAAGGCTCTTTGTGAAGGTGGCGTTCCTGTTGCTGAGGTTACATTCCGTGCCGCAGGCGCAGATACTGCGATTAAGCTTATGAAAGAGGCTTGTCCCGAAATGCTTGTTGGCGCAGGCACAGTTCTTACAACTGAGCAAGTTGATAAAGCCATTGATGCAGGCGCACAGTTTATTGTTACTCCCGGATTCGACCCTGAAATTGTTAAATATTGTGTGGAGAAGAATATGCCGATTTACCCCGGTTGCACAACTCCTACAGATTACCATGCAGCTCTTAAATTCGGGCTTGAAGTTCTTAAATTCTTCCCTGCAGAGCAATCAGGCGGGCTTGCAAAAATCAAGGCAATGAGCGCACCGTTCCCGATGTTTAAAGTTATGCCCACAGGCGGAATTGGTCTTAATAACCTTAAGGAATACCTTTCTTGCCCTGTAATTGCAGCTTGCGGTGGTTCATATATGGTTACTGCAGATCTTATTGATAATCAAAAATGGGATGAAATAATCGACCTTTGTAAGAAGAGCGTTAAAATTGTTAAGGAGGCAAGGCAATAATGGCAAAAGTAGTAACATTCGGTGAAATTATGCTCAGGCTTGCTCCTGAGGGCTATTACAGGTTTTTCCAAAATGATAAGATGCAGGCAACCTTTGGCGGTGGCGAAGCGAATGTTTCTGTATCTCTTGCAAACTATGGTATGGAGAGCGTTTTTGTTACTAAGCTCCCTGCTCATGCAATTGGTCAGGCAGCTATTGATTCGCTGCGTTACTTTGGCGTTGATACCTCTAAGGTTGTAAGGGGTGGCGAAAGAGTAGGTATTTATTATCTTGAAAAAGGTGCTTCTCAAAGAGGCTCGGTTTGTATTTACGATCGCAAATATTCTTCAATTCAACAAGCATCTGTTTCCGATTTCGATTGGGACGCTATCTTTGACGGTGCTGATTGGTTTCATTTTACAGGTATTACTCCTGCCTTGGGCGAAAACCTTGTTGAAATTTGCCGCGAGGCTTGTAAGGCTGCAAAGGCAAAAGGTGTGAAAATATCCTGCGACCTTAACTACAGAGGAAAGCTTTGGACTCGAGAGCAAGCGAGAGCAGCTATGACAGATCTTTGCCAATATGTTGATGTTTGCATTTCTAACGAAGAGGATGCAAAGGATGTTTTTGGAATTGAAGCTGAGGATACCGATATTTACGGCGGTAAGCTCAATCATGAGGGTTACAAATCTGTTGCAAAACAGCTTGCAGATAAATTCGGCTTTGAAAAGGTAGCGATTACTTTAAGAAGTTCTATTTGCGCAAGTGGTAACGATTGGGCAGGTATGCTTTACGATGGTGAAAATTATTGCTTCTCAAAATCATACCATCTTCATATTGTTGACCGTGTAGGTGGCGGTGATTCATTCGGCGGCGGTCTTATATATGCTCTTCTTAACGGTAAAACAACTCAACAGGCTATAGAGTTTGCAGTTGCCGCATCTGCGCTTAAGCATTCTGTTGAGGGTGACTTTAACCGTGTAAGCGTTTCTGAGGTTGAAAAGCTTGCAGGTGGCGATGGTTCGGGAAGAGTTCAAAGATAATAAGGCAGAATACACTAAAAAACAACTGAATTTTTGTTGAGTTTTAAAGTTTTAAAACACCCTCGGAAGCAGGCAGATTGCTTGACAACCGAGGGTGTTTATATTATAATGATACTATCTGTAAACATATCTTTTTTACGGTAAAAGTACATTATTGAAGGGACGTTGTTTTATGACAGCATTTAAGAAACCCCTGTGTGGCATATTGGCGTTTATTCTTGTATTCGTCTTTGTTGCAGCAGCTCCTATTTCAGTTTTTGCAGAGGAGGAAGAAACTACAATCTCTGCTCAGGAAATTGAACTTAACAAAAAAACTGACGGTGAATATGAATATATTAAAGTCGATGAAGATTCCGCAGTTCAACTTGTTAAGTACATAGGCTCTGAAAAAGAAGTTAAAATTCCTACCAGAATAAACAGTCTCAGCGTTATAAGCGTTGGTGCCGGTTGCTTTGAGGGTAACGAAACTATTGAAAGCGTTAGATTTAATAGCGAAATAACATCTGTTGGAGATAATGCTTTCAAGGGCTGTACTGCTCTTAAGGAAATTAAAAGCACAGAATCTATCACCTCTTTAGGTGTTTCTGTTTTCGAAGGTTGTACATCTCTTAACGATATCGAATTCCCTGAAACAGTAGTTGAGGTTCCTGAAAGGTGCTTTGCGGGTTGCTCTTCTCTTGAAGAAATTAAGCCCCACAAAAACCTTAAGGGTTGCGCTAAAGATGCATTTGAAGGCACTGCCTACGAAAATAATGCAGAAGATGGCGCTTTGAGTTTCGGTAGAATTCTTTACTCAAATAAAGGAAACCTCAGTGAAGTGGTTATTCCTGAAGGCATCTCAATTATTGAGGACTACGCTTTCCTCGGTAACGAAGCATTAGTTGAGGTTACATTTGGTTCCGACGTTGAAGAAATCGGTCTCTATGCTTTCCAGAATTGCGTAAACCTTAAAAAGGTTAATTGCGATGATGCTCTCGGTATCATTTCAGCGGGTGCATTTAAAGGCTGTTCAGCTCTTGAGGAGTTTGATGTTTCTGAGGCAACTCTTGCAACAGTTGGTTATGAAGCTTTTGCTGATTGCGTTTCTCTTAAATCATTCAAAACTGCAGAAACAATGTCCGATATCGGTGATTATGCTTTTGCAAATACAAAGCTTGAATCAATCGAGCTTGGTAAAAACATTTCTTCTGTAGGTGTTAACTCATTTAGAGGTGTTTCAACTCTTAAGGAGATAAATGTTGTTAATAACAATAAAACATACTCTTCCGTTGATGGCGTTCTCTACAATAAAAAATGTAAAGACCTTATCACTTTACCTGCAGGTATAACAGGAACATATGAGTTACCTGCAAGCGTTGAGGTTATTAAGGAAGCTGCATTAAGAGGCACCGCAATAAGCGCTGTTGTTATTCCCGAGGATACTGCTCTTTATGCTATAGAATCCAATGCCTTTGAAGGTTCTGCAATTGAAAGCATTGCTATCCCTTCAAATGTTGGCAAGCTTTCCTCAGGCGCATTCAAGAATGCGGCAAACCTCAAAAATGTTACATTTAATGAAGGTCTTACATATATCGGTGCCGGTTGCTTTGAAGGTTGCGTTGCTCTTGAAAGCATTAAACTTCCCGAATCTGTTCACGATATTGCAAACGGTGCATTTAAAAATGCAGGTCTTAAAAGTGTAAATCTCGGTGACGGTGTTGCAAAAATCGATAGCGAGGCTTTTGCCGGAAATAAAGCTCTTTCCGACCTTTACCTTGGTAAGAACGTGGAAAAACTCGGTGACGGTGCATTTAAAAATTGTGCGTCTCTTGTTGCAGTTACAATTCCTGCATCAATGAAAATATTCAGCGGTAATGCTTTCAGCGGTTGCAATGCTCTTGCAAAAATTACTGTTGATTCAGAAAACAAAAGCTTTAAATCAATAGGCTCAGCAGTGTATAGTGCAGATGGTAAAACCCTTGTTATTGCAGGTGCTAAGAATACTGTTAGCCTTATCGTTGCAGACGGAACAGAAAAAATTGCGGCAGATGCATTTGAAACTGCAAAGGGTGTTGTGTCTGTAAGCGTTCCTGCAACTTTAACTACAGTTGAAGATAATGCGCTTGATGTTACAAAATGGTTTAAAAATGCAAACGGTGCAGTTTATCTTGGCAGAGTTCTTTATAAAGTGAAGGGTGATATGCCTGCTCTTGCTATTACAGACGGCACGGTAGCTATTGCCGATAATGCAGTTAACAATGCTTCGGTTACATCTGTTGCAATCCCTGCATCAGTTAAAGTTATCGGTGACAATGCTTTCAAAGGCTCTTCAATAAAATCTCTTGCAATTCCCGCAGGTGTTACAGAAATAGGTACATCTGCATTTGCTGATATAAAAACACTTCAGGCAGTTGCTTTGGGTGATACAATTGAGGCTATGGGTAGCGCAGTATTCAAAAATTGCGTAGCTCTTAAGGAAATTGCTGTTCCTGCAAGCGTTAAAGCTATTCCTGCAGATGCTTTTGCAGGTTGCAAGGCTCTCTCTAAGGTTACAATTGCAGCGGCAGAAACAATCGGCAAATATGCATTTAGCGGTTGTGAAAGCCTTAAAGCATTTATTGTTCCTTCAACTATTACAAATCTCGATGCTATGAGCTTCATAGGTTGCAAGGCTCTTGGAAAAATCGAGGTTGCTGAAGGTAATGCCCAATATAAATCGGTTGATGGTGTTGTTCTCAGTGCAAACGAAGAAGGTGAGTTTGACACAATCGCGCTTTATCCGGCAGGTAAGCAGGGTGAATATGCAGTAGCAGAAGGCATCAAAAATATTGCCGAAAAAGCATTCTATGATTGCGATGGTCTTACAGCTATTACCTTCGCACAGGGATTTGAAAATATTGGTGCAGAGGCATTCTTTGATTGCGATGCTATTGAATCAATTGATATGCCTGACAGTACAAGAGATATTGGTGATCGCGCTTTTGCTTCCTGCGATGAGCTTAGAGAATTTATAGTTAACACAAACCTTACATATTATGCAGACAATGCATTTGATGGTTGTAATTACTTTAACTATGATGCAGTAACAATCAATGTTGAAGATAATTCAGGTGCTTTAATCGGTGTTATAGCTGTTGTATTTGTTCTTATTGGTGGCGTTTGGTTCCTTGTTTATAAAAAGAAACAAAAGAAAATCCAACAACAAATCATCGAGAAAAACGCAATGATTGAAGCTGCAAAAGCTGCTCAGACAAAAGAATAACAAATAAAAGAACCCCCATTGAATTCAATACGAATTCAATGGGGGTTAATTTTTTTTATTTTTTTGAATAAATTTTATACACCCGAATATGCGGAAAATCCACCATCAACAGGTATAATAACGCCTGTAACAAATTTTGAGTATGTTTCATCAGCGAGGAAAAGGAGCGTACCTGTAAGGTCTTCGCATTCGCCGAATCTGCCAAGAGGAGTATGGTTAAGGATTTTTTCGCTTCTGGGAGTAAGGGAGCCATCTTCGTTGTAAAGAAGTGCTTTGTTTTGGTTTGTAGAGAAGAACCCGGGAGCAATAGCGTTAACCCTCAGACCTACTTCTGAAAAGTGAACTGCCATAAACTGAGTGAAGTTTGAAATAGCGGCTTTAGCTGCAGAGTATGCAGGGATTTTGGTGAGAGGCTTATAAGAATTCATTGAAGAGATGTTTATAATGGTTGCATCGGGTTTACCAACCATATCCTGAGCAAAAACCTGAGTAGTAAGAAGGGTACCCAAGAAGTTGAGGTTAAAAACAAATTCAATGCCTTTAGGGTCCAAATCAAAGAAGGTTTTAACATCTTCAGCTTTTTCGGTAATATCGCAAATTTCGAATTTTTCTTTAGTTGTGTTACCGCTGGGGTGGTTACCGCCTGCGCCGTTTATAAGAATATCGCAGGTGCCGATTGAGTCTGTGATAATCTTTCTTGCATTTTCAAGGCTTTCCTTTTCAAGAACATTACATGCAACTCCGATTGCTTCGAAGCCTTCTGCTTTGATTTCATCTGCAACTTTTTCTGCGGATTCTGCTCTTAAATCAAGAACAGCAACTTTAACGCCTTGCCTTGCGAGGTCTTTTGCAAAACCGCTGCAGAGCACACCGCCGCCACCTGTAACAACGGCAACTTTGCCTTTAAGGTTTTCATGTTTAAACATAATTTTCACTCCTTATAAATTTAGAAACTTCTTGTAGTAGCATTATAAAGGTTTGCTTTTTTCAGGCAATCATCCAATGCATTTGCTGCAGCATCAAATGCTGCTCGGTTTGTGGGATATGTGAAATCATCCTTCAATTTATCTGCGGTTCCGCCTTCACCCTCAAGGGCGGCGAGGCCATCAAATACTTTGAGGTGTGGTTCGAGAGTAAGAAAATGGTCGCCATCTTTATCTTTCGCGAATCTTGTGAGTAACTCTACTATTTGACCATCGCCTAATCCTGCGGGGCGAACCTTGCCACCCTCATAAAGGCAATCTTTAATATGGAAATAGTCGATATAATCTTTTAAAAGCTCGTATGCCGGGAGAATGTCAACACCGCATTGTATAAAGTTTGAGGGGTCAAATATACCTTTAATTTTACCTTCAAAAGCTTTGTATATTTCAAGGCAGCGTGCTTCTGTGTCACCGTAAATATCCTTCTCGTTTTCGTGGCAGCACCAGATACCGTTTGCCAGGGAGTAGGAGCACATTTTATCAAGCCTTTCAAAAACTTCGTCACGATATTCTGTGAGGCTTTGACCTTTGGTAAAGAAAAAGCTGAACATTCGTATTCTTTCAGTTCCTAAAATGTTGGCAACCTCAACGCAGTTTTTAAAATCATCAAAATGAGGAGCAAAATCATCTGTGATTTCTATTTTGCCGTAATGGGAGCCGATTGCGGAAATGCCAATTCCGTTGTCATCAAGTATTTTCTTTAATTCTTTTGCCTGAGCAACTGAATAAAGGGATATGTTGCCTTCATCAAGTCCGCGGGGCTCAAGGTGAGTCATACCGTGGGCTTTAAGTGCGGCAATTTGTTCTTTTATTCCGCCGCCTGCTTCATCGGCAAATGCAGAAAGGTGAAAGGTTGCAGCCATAAAAAATCTCCTTTTATAAGTTTTGGTTTTATCCTTTAATTTATGAAAATTTCTTTGTTTTTCTTAATAAACTCAGCGCAAAGCAAGCAGAGCTCTCTTGAATTAAAAACAGAAGAGAATTCCTCATCGGTTTTTGCTACTATATGATAATCTATTGAAATCTCGCTATCTCCATCATACATAGGGTAAAGCCTTTTAAAAAAATCAATATAATTTTCTGCGCCTATTGCAAAAAGTGCATCTGCAACCACAGGAACAAGAGGCTTACCATTGTTTTTGAAAAAAGCTGAAAGGTTTATTTTGCAATCCTCATCAAAATATTCCAAGGCATAAATATATTGCTTTTCTTTTGGAAGCTCTTCAAATGCCTTGGTCATATCAGGTGCATTTTCAAGGGCTACCTGAATATTCATTGCAACGCCATGCAAAAGCTCAGTGTTTTCTGTTTCTTTTATTTTTTCTTCGGTTAATACTGAAAAGCTTTGCCTTAAATCGTAGTCTCGCTTCCAGATTTCTGCTTCCTTGCGAAGGCGTTCTCTTCTTTTTCTGCCGGAAACAATGGCTTTGTACCAAGCGAAGAATAAAACAACAACTGCTACAGCAAGTATCAGCCAATAATACCATTGAACACCAAAAAGCATATAATCATCCATTCTGTAAAGATTTATAAATATCACTTTTTTTAAGCCCTGTTTTTTTGGCTGCCTCTTTTGCGGCTTCGTTTTTGGAAAGTCCCTCAGAAACTAATGCTAAAGCAATATTAGAGGCATCTTCAAGAGTAATTTCTTTTTCTTCTTCCTCAGGCTTTCCTTCAATAATAACCACAAATTCGCCTTTGGGGCTTTCTGCGTTATATTTCTCAGCAGCTTCAAAAAGGGTGGTTCTTTCAACATTTTCGTGGATTTTAGTAAGCTCCTTAACAAGGGCAATATTTCGATTTCCAAAATATTCTGCCATATCTTTCAAGGTTGCAGGCAGCTTGTGAGGTGCTTCGTAAAAAATCATAGTGCGTTTTTCATCAACAAGCTCCTGCAGATGTTTTTTCCTGTTTTGTTTTGATACAGTTAAAAATCCCTCAAAGGTAAATCTGCCGGATGGCATACCGGAAACTGCGAGGGCAGTAACAAAGGCGCAGGGGCCGGGAACAGCGCATATTTGTATATTATTTTGATGGCAAAGAATGGTAAGGTCTTCGCCGGGGTCTGAAATAATCGGCATACCTGCATCGGAAACGAGCGCGCAGCTTTCTCCTGCTAAAAGCCGGTCTAAAATAACGGGACCGCGTTCGGCTCTGTTGTGCTCATAGTAACTTACCATAGGCTTTTTAATACCGAAATGGTTTAAAAGCTTAATAGTTACACGAGTGTCCTCGGCGGCGATGAAATCAACGTTAGATAAAACTTCAACGGCTCTCGGGGAGAAATCACCTAAATTACCGATGGGTGTGCCTACAATATAAAGAGTTCCTGCCATAGCTTATAAAACATTGCCCTCTTTATCAAAGAGCGGGAGGCGTTCAAGGTAAATGATATCGTCTCTGTCAGCGGCATTACCCTCTGCAAGTATTGTCATATTAGCAACAATATTTGCACCTGCTTTTTCTAACAATGTTTGAACGGCTTTAAGCGATTCGCCTAAAGAAACAACATCATCTGCAATGATAACCCTTTTCCCTTTTATTTGTTCCGCTTCGGCGGTATCAAGGTAAAGGTGTTGTTCACCCTCGGTTGTAATAGAATTAACAACTGCATCGAAAACGCCTGTCATATAAAGCTTAGGCTTCTTTCTGGCAACAAAATATTTTTTACCGCTTTGGCGGGACATTTCATGAGCAAGAGGAATACCTTTAGCCTCAGCTGTGATAATGTAATCAAATTCAGGGGCTTTTTTCAAAAGCTCTTTTGCACAAGCAACGGTAAGCTCAGCATCACCGAAAATAACGAATGCACCGATTTGAAGCTCATCATTAAGCGGGCAAAGAGGAAGCTTTCTTTCCAAGCCGGCAATAGTCATTTTATGGAACATGGCAAAACCACTCCTTTATATTAAGTAATATAATACAATTATAAATCAACCTACCGAAAAGTCAAGTGTGACAAGCTTGGCAAATGTGAGAATTTTATGAATTTTTGTTGAAAAATGAAGCGGTGACCATTATAATTAGTTATGAAATATGAGGTGGTTTTATGCATATACCGGCTTGCGAAACTAACGAGCTTGAAATAATAACTTTTGATGAAGCGCTAAAAAACGAGGCTGACGGCTCATTTGAATACGATACAAAAAAATGGCTTTATGTTCCTAATGCTTATACAGAATACAGATATATACTAGGAACAAGAGGGGAGAATCCTCTTGTTTGCATTGGTATTAACCCGTCAACAGCAAAGCCCGATGACCTGGATAATACCTTGAAATCTGTTGAAAGAACTGCAGCATTTAATGGTTATGATAGCTTTATTATGTTTAATGTTTATGCTCAGAGGGCAACTAATCCGAATGATATGGATTCCTGTAACAATGAATTTTTACACAATGAGAATATGAAAGCTTTTCGT
>JAZUOA010000059.1:0-8785 GCA_045604445.1 Acutalibacteraceae bacterium | reverse complement strand
ACAACGGCGATAACCTCATAACAACGAGCGTTATCATTACAGCCGTATTAGTTATCGTCGCTCTTATTGCAGCGTTTGTCATTCTTCTTAAGCTTTCCGCAAAGAACAAAGCTTTCGGTCTTGCTCCCTGTATGATTCTTCAGACGGCAGGCTTATTGCTTCTTTCAACCTCAACAGATATTCATATTATTCTTATCGGCATTGTTCCCACAGTTGTCGGCAATCTTGTTATGGGAATTCAGCTTAACGCCGCAATCAAGGATTTCATTCCCGAGGGAAAGGCAGGTCTTTTCCAGGGAATCAGAATGATTTTCACAGTTCTTCTTCCTATGGTTATCGGCCCCGCTTTAGGTGACCTCGCCTGCCGCAACTCTGCAATTACTTATGCAAACGAATATGGCGTTGAAACTATCGTTCCTTCAAGCAGTATGTTTGTTTACGCGGCTATCGTTTCAGTTTTCGTTATCATTCCTCTTTTCTTCCTCATAAAAAAAGGCTTCGAGGTTGAAGAAAAATAAGGCGAAAAACTAAGTATAAAAAACTTTTTAGTCTTATTATAAAATTATTCTATAGGAGATAATTAAAATGAAAAAAGCAAAAGCTTCTGCTACTGCAGTTCCTGCAAACGCTTTGCCCTCAGATATAGGTAAAAATGTTACTAAGTTTGAATATGTTTGCCTTATGCTCGCCCGAATCGGTGGTATGTTTGGAACAACCCTTACAGGTACACTTGCCGCTGCATTCTTACATGAGCTTTATTTTGGTCCCGTTGGAGTTGGTTCAGACGAGATTGCAAGCATTCTTGCAGTTCAAACAACTCTTACGACAATTGCAGGTCTTGCGGTTGGTTTCATTGCCAGCATTATTGTTCAAAAATGGAAATCCCGATGGGGCAGATACCGTCAATGGTACATCATCTGCTTAGCGCCGATTTTCATTCTTACTGTGCTGTTTTTCTATGTACCAAAGGGTTTAACCGTGCAACAGATGATACTGTTCCGTTATGGTATCGTCCTTTGTCAGACAGTGTTTAATACATTTAACAATTTCGGTCAGAATGTTGCTCAGGTTATTTCACCTAACCCAAAAGAAAAGAAAACTGTTGCAACTATCTGGCAGTTATCTTATTATCTCGGCTACGGCGGAGCATATATCGGAACCTTTGTTTATGGTCTTTTCAGTGATGATAAAAACGCTATGTATATGACATTAGCTTTGGTTGCTGCAATTGTTACCGCATTCGGTAACCTTATGTGCGGTCTTTTCTGTAAAGAAAGAATCGAGCTTCCGAAAAAAGAAAAAGTAAAAATTTCAAAAGCAATTTTCACTCTTTTCAAATACAAAAACTACCGCGCTTACCACTGTATGCAATGGGTAAACACATTCGCTATGCTTGGTAAAATGTCTACCTACCTTGCCGCAATCACAGTTGGCTCTTCAAAGAACCTTCTTCTCACCCTCCCCACAGCTGTTGGTACTGTTGTTGGTAACCTTATTACAACCAAGCTATCTAAAAAGCACGAGCCCACAAAGCTCCTTAAATTCTGCGGTCCTTATTCTATAATTTCTGCAGGCATACTTTTTGCAATCTGCTTTGCAGAAGCTCAGATGGGCATTATGTTCTTCACCGGTTGGAACAGCATTTTCTTCTATGTTTTCTATTTCCTTTTTGGTGTTGGTATAGGTATTCAAGAGCTTTCCAACTCTCATTTCAATGTTGAGTATTATGATTATCTTGAATGGCAGACCGGCGAAAGAATGGAAGCTATACAAGGCGTTGTTCCCGGTTGGATTCAAACAGCGCTCAACTATCTTAAAGACCTTATGATTCCCTTTATGATTGCCTGGGCAGGTTATCAGTCATCTGCAGAGGGTGACCTTGTTGCCACAATGCAGGCTCAACCAACATATCTAAAAACATGCTTATGGCTTCTCGCCTTCCTTTTATTCGGTTACGCCTTGAGCAACCTTTTGAAATCAATCATTCTCAAAACAATGTATGATATTGAGGGCGAAAAGAAAGAACAGATGTATCGCGAGCTTGCGCAGATGCGCGAAGAACGCCACAAAGAAAATGTTGCTATTGAAGCCGAAAGTACATAAGGAGATTTCATAATGAAAAGCAAAAAGAAAATAATACTTTCAATTGTTTCCGTAATAATCGTGCTTGGCATCATCGCAGGTGCTTTGGCTCTGTATTTCACCAGATATTTCAAGGATTCAGAAGATACCGAAGAATTATTCAGAAAAAATGTTGCATCGGTGGAATATGAAAACACCGTTGAAACTGCAATCCCCCAAACAGAGCTTTATAATGATATAAAAGAGCATTTCAATTCAAATTTACCCGAAGGTAAAACTGAAAAGAAAGCTATAGTTATCGGTTATGATGGTTGCCGCGCCGACATCCTTGCAGAAATGCAGAATAAAAACAGCGCAATCAGCTCACTGCTTCAGGATGGTGCATCAATAAACCTTGCTTACTGCGGCGGTGTTAATTACCCCGAAACAAATACGCAAGACACCTCAACTGCTCCCGGTTGGTGCTCCATATTAACAGGCCAATGGGCTGATGTTCATGGAATCACAGGAAACGATATAACTAAAACACTTGACACAAAAACACTTCTTACTTCTCTTACGGAAGATAAATCAATTGATAGCGCATCCTTTATCACAAAATGGGCCGGTCATTTCTCAAGAGATAATGCCACATACCTTCTTGAAAAAGAATATTGCGAAAAAAATCATCTTAATGTTGCTTTCAACAAATGCAAAAACGATAAGGCATCTCACGAAGCTGCTCTTAGTGAAGTAAAGAAAGCTGATTGTTCAGATTTTATATTCGTAATTTATGAACCAACTGACTCAACAGGTCATAACTACGGCTTCACCTTCAACAATCCCCGTTATAAAGAGGCTTTTACAACAGCTGATAGTTACGCATTCGAAACAATTGAGGCTATCAAAGCAAGAGAAACTTATGATACTGAAGACTGGCTTATTATAATAACATCAGACCACGGTGGCATCGGCACCGGTCATGGCGGTCCGAGTATTCAGGAAAGAATGACATTTATTGTAATGAATTAAGAATTCTGATAATCGTGTTCAAAACAAGGGCAGGGAGTTCATCCCTGCCCTTGTTGATATATTTTTTCTTTTACAGTTATTTTTGCCGAACCTGAAGCCATCAATCCTCGACCATATTCCTTACTCTTTCAGGCACTTTCAAATCAGAAAAACCATAAAATCTTTTTGCGTTTTCACCTAAAATCATTCTTTTGTTATCCTCTGAAATTTCAACGGCTTTCTCAATAAAATCCAGGCTCATTTTATAGGTTATGGCTGTCATTGTGCGGGGATAATCGCTCCCCCACATAAGCTTATCGAAGCCAACAATATTTGCAGCTTCATTTATGGCTTTAACTGCAGACGGATACGGATAAAACTCATTATTAAAAAGCCAGGTTATTCCGCCGCTTTCAACAAATACATTTTTATTTTTGGCAAGCTTTATTTGTTCAGTCCAATTATTCCTTGTGACCATACCGAAATGCCCGATTGCAATTTTCAAATCAGGGAACATATCAATAATTTTCTGCATCATTTCGGTTTGCTCATTACCATCAGCTAAATCAATTGAAATAAATTTATTATTATCGTTTGCAACCCTGAATGGCTCTATATGATTAAGCAGATTTTTATCTGCAAGGCGACCCGCACAAATCTTTATACCTTCAAATCCGCTTATATCCCCAAGAGGCCTTTCCTCGTATAATGCACAGATTTTTATTCTTTCACCCTTACAAGCAAGAAGATATTCATCCTGATTACCGTCAATATACTCCTGAGTAATAACTGCTCCGGAAACGCCTGCATAATCCATATTTGCAAGAAAACGTTCAACGGAATTTTCACCATCCGTCATATAAGGCGGCACCATCTGACGTATTTCACCGCCAAAGTCACTTTTTCCGCCACCGATATCGTAAACAGGCTTACCATTCACTATTCCGTTTTGCTTTTTCCATAAATGAGCGTGTGCATCAATAATCATAACGTTACTCCATCTTTAAATATTGCAATTTCCCTGTTACCTTGAATTTCATTTTTTGTAAGCTCTCCGCCGGCAACTCCTTTAATCAATTCTAACAATTCTTCTGCCTTCTGTTGCTTATCAAAACCAAAAGCAGAAAAATCGAACCAATGAGTTTTTTTTGTTGCTATATTATCATTTGAGGCAATTTTTATTGTAGGAATTGCACCACCCAATGGTGTTCCTCTCCCTGTTGTAAACAACACCAGGTGGCAACCAACTGCCGCAAGATTTGTAACAGAAACAATATCGTTTCCCGGCCCATTTAACAGGTTTAGCCCTTGTTTTGTAACAATATCACCATAATCGAGAACGTCAACAACAGGCGCTGCTCCGCCTTTTTGAACACAACCGAGAGATTTTTCTTCAAGCGTAGTAATCCCTCCCTCTTTATTGCCGGGTGAGGGATTTTCGAAAACAGGTTGACCATAGTCTTTGAAATACTGTTTGAATTTGTTGATAAGATTTACGCTTTTATCAAAAACCTCTTTGCTTATGCATCTTTCAAAAAGAACTGTTTCTGCTCCGAACATTTCGGGAACTTCCGTTAATACCGCCGTTGCGCCCATTGCACATATTTCATCAGTAACCTTACCCACAACCGCATTTGCAGTGATACCTGAAAACCCATCGGAACCACCACATTTCAAGCCGATTTTGAGCTTTGAAGCAGGCACAGGCTCGCGCGTATCTCTTGAAGCAATTTCTTTTAATTCTTCAATAAGCTTGATACCCTGTTCAAGCTCATCTTCACAATCCTGAACCGAAAGGAACCTTACTCTTTCTTCATTCCAAGCGCCCAAAACCTTTTTCATTTCAGAAATATTGTTATTTTCGCAACCTAAACCAAGAACAAGAACACCGCCTGCATTCGGATGCTTGATAAGCCCCTGAAGAATTAACTGTGTAATTCTCATATCATCACCAAGCTGACTGCAACCATAAGGATGCGAAAAACAGATTGCGCCTGTTCTTTGGGATAACTGCTTCGCTATACTGTTCACACAACCAACAGTGGGTATAATCCATATATCATTTCTTATTCCAATCTCGCCATTTTCGCGGATATATGCACTGATTGCGAACGGTTCTTTAGATGCAAGCTCTTCAAAATTCGGGGTATATTCATATGAAAGGATATCCCCTAATTTTGTTTTCATATTATGAGAGTGGACAGAATCACCAGCTTTGATATTTTCTGTTGCGAAGCCAATGGGATAACCATATTTTATAATATCTGAACCTTTTTTTATATCGCAAACCGCAATTTTATGGCCTGTTTCAAGATTTATGCAGACATTATCTTTTTCATTTATTACAACAGTATCCATTTCATCGTTTCCTTTGCACCGAGTGCATCTATTTTATTGTAGTATTCTGTAACGATTTCAGTCATATCCGAAAGATCGGTTTGCCATAATAAATCATTTTTCAGAATATCTCCAATGCTTTCTTTTTTTATTACTGATATAACATTTTCCGAGTCATCAGGATTACCGTTTTTATAGAAATAAATCAGATTTGCAAGGGAGAGGGTAAGGCATTTGGGATACACTCCGTTTTGCTCCTTATACTCAAGAAGCGTAGGAAGAACCCTCACAGAAAACTTGCTGACGGAGTTTAAGGCGATTGAGCTCCATTTATGAGCAATAAACGGATTGCCGAATCGGTCAAAAACACTTTTTGCA
Source organism: Acutalibacteraceae bacterium (assembly GCA_045604445.1). Classification (GTDB taxonomy): domain Bacteria; phylum Bacillota; class Clostridia; order Oscillospirales; family Acutalibacteraceae; genus DTU089. Next base: position 2,998 of record JAZUOA010000059.1, on the reverse strand, counting down.
AAGGCAATGCTCTCTTCATTTTCACCGATTGTAGGTAATATTTCTTTACTCATGCACTTATTAAGAAATTCATATAAAACATTGTCATTCATTGCCTCGCCTACTGTTTCAATACCCGAAAGCAAAGCCCCTGCAAAGAGAGAGGTATGGGCACCGTTAAGAATTCTCACCTTAATTTTCTTATATGGTTTCACATCATCCGTCCATATAACATTAAAGCCTGCTTTTTTTAGAGGAAGCTCAACCTCAAAATTGCCTTCAATCACCCAAAGGTGAAAAATTTCTGCAGTATCAAGGAATTTATCATCCGGGTGAGCATCCTTTGTTTCATCACAAGGGTAGCCTGTAACAATTCTGTCAACAAGGGTATTAGCAAACTGATTTTCCTTTTCCAACCAAGCAACAAAACCTTTATCAAGCTTCCAAAAATCAGCATATTTTAAAACACATTTTTTTAATTCTTCACCATTATTGTCAATAAGCTCACATGGGAGAATTATAAAACCGTTTAATCCTTTTTTATATCGTCTGTAAAGTAACTGTGTAAGCTTTCCCGGAAATGATTTACAAGGCTTATCCTGAAATTGGCAGGCATTATCAAACTCTATTCCTGCCTCTGTTGTGTTTGACACTATAAACCTGAAATCAGGGTTATCAGCAAGGGAAATATAGTCTTCAAAATCCTTATATGGGTCAACGCATCTTGAAATTGATTCTATTAAATGATGCTCCTGCTTTATTTCCCCGGCTTCAATCCCTCTTAAATAAAGGTTATATTTTCCGTTTTGTTCGTTTAATAAGGTGCATTTTCCGCCTGCTCTCGGCTGAATAACAACTGATTTTCCGTCATAAACACCTTCCTTGTTCATTACATCAAGAAAATAGTTGAAAAAGCCTCTGAGAAAATTTCCCTCGCCAAACTGAATTACTGTTTCTCTCATTTTACTCACCAATTTTAATTAAAAGCTTCGCCAAGGTTCCATCGTTATTTGCAAGCGCTTTAAATGCATCCAGCGCATCTTCTATATCATAAACTCCGCTTACCATCTTCATAACATCTGCCTTTTTATTTGCAACGATATCAATGTTGTTGATAAAATCATCCTTTAAGGCATTTCGGCTACCATAAATATTCAGTTCCTTCTTCAGAATAACCGAGTGAACAAAATTTGTTTCGCGCTTACCGTTACCAATCAAAATAATATTTGCCGCAAATGCAGCATTTTCAATACAACCCAAAAATGTTTCCGGGGCACCGCAAGCCTCAATACAAACATCAAAGCCTTTACCCTGTGTAAATTCATTTGTGAATTCTTCCAGAGATTTATTCTTTGTGTTAACAACCGCATTAGCTCCATATTCCTTTGCCAATTCAAGACGGTTATCAAGAATATCTGCAACAACAACATTTTTGCATTTTGCTTTTGCTGCAAGAAGAGCAAAAAGACCAATAGGACCTGCACCAATAACAAGAACATTATCAGTCTCTTTAATTTCACAACGGGAAACTGCGTGCTGAGAAATTGAGAATGGCTCAATAAGTGCAAGCTCCTCTGCGCTTAATCCCTTACCCTCATATATTCTTTCAACAGGCATAGAAATATATTCGCAGAATGCACCGTCCCTCTGAACACCCATTGTCTGATTATCAGTACAGCAGTTAACAAAGCCACGTTCACAGGAACAACAACCACCGCAGTTAAAATAAGGGTTGCAGGTAACAATGTCACCTGCTTTTAATCCTCTGTCATTTTCGGGGATTTCAATAATTTCTGCTGAAAACTCGTGACCGGGTATTCTCGGATATGTAGTAAAGGGTTGATTACCTGTAAACGAGGCAACATCTGCACCGCAGATACCAACATATCTCACCTTTAAAAGAGCTTCGCCATCTTTTACTTTAGGCATCGGCACTTCTCTTATTTCAATTTCATTAGGATTAGGTATAACTATTGCTTTCATTTTATCTGTCCTCATCAATAAATTCTTTATTCCATATAACGCCTGTTTTGAGAGGTGCCCCCTTGCAGAAAATTTTATTTTCATAAGCATCAAGAGGGTCTTTTATAAATTCTTCTTTATCTATAAGCTCAACAACCTCGTCATATCTGCTATCTACAAGAACTTCGATAGCTTTTTCCATATGGCTTTGGCGGAAATTGATTGAAGCAAAAATCAAATGATTCTCAAAACCAAATGGCATTGTATCATATTGAACTTTCGGACCAAGTGAAAAAGAATTATAAATGCCATTACAACCCAAAACTTTATATTGGAAAGCAATTCTGTGCTCAACATTGCTACCGCTTGTGCCTACAAACATTGTTGCTCTTCCACCGATTTTTTCAACAATCTTTTCTGCGGTTTCTTCTTCGGAAAGTCCTGCAGTGCAAAGATAATCTGCATTAACAATCTCTTTTGAGAATGCAACCTTTTTGCTTTCTTCTCCGCTTCTGCCAACAAATAAAATTTCTGCATCAGGGTGATTTCTTCTTATCTGGTCGGCAATAAAAAGACCTGTCATACCAAGACCAAAAACAACTGTTTTTGAGAATATATTTTCTTTCGCAAGCTTTCTTCCCTCTTCTTCGGAGCATTTGTTTTTTGCCATTTCAACTCTGAAGTTCTGTGCTTCGCCTAAATCTTCCATTCTTTCAAGCTGGAAAATAGCGCAGGCGTAAGGGTCTGCAAAGGAAAGCTTTTTAGCAACTGAAAGAGGGAGTTTTTTACAATTCTCATATTTTTCAGGAAGCTTTAAAAGCATGTCGGGATTGAAATAGTTTTTGTCGCAAAAAAGCCCGTCTGCACCATCGCATCCATATTCAAAATATGTTTCATCTTCCGTATAACGAGTGGGGTCAAAGCTGTCACCACCACGGATCAAAACGATTGCGAAACGATTTTCGGAAGGAACCCACACAACACCTTCGTGGCCGTTTATAAGTCGGTTTTCACCTTGAGGAAATTTAGCAGACAATTTATTATCTCTTCCCATTTT
>JAZUOA010000058.1:0-17760 GCA_045604445.1 Acutalibacteraceae bacterium | reverse complement strand
ACGGGCTTCCTTGTTCGCTTGAATACAGAAACGGTCGCTTAGTATGGGCTTCTACCCGCGGTGACGGTAACGTTGGCGAGGATGTAACCGCAAATGTTAAAACTATTCGCACAGTGCCCTTGAGGCTTAATGAGGAAATACCCTTCATTGAGGTAAGGGGCGAGGTTTATATGAGCCACGATTCCTTTGAGGAGCTTGTTAAAGCTCAGGAATTAAAGGAGGAAAAAACCTTTAAAAATCCCCGCAATGCCGCTTCAGGCTCCTTGAGGCAGAAAAATCCCAAGATAACCGCTGAGCGTAAGCTTGATATTTTCGTTTTTAATATTCAGCAAAAAGAGGGCGGAAGAGAGCTGCTTTCTCACAAGGAATCCCTTGATTACCTTAATGAGCTTGGATTTAAAACCGTTCCCGGCTATAAGAGATGCAAAACTATTGATGAAGCAATAGAATGCATAAATGAAATAGGGGATAACCGAGGTAAGCTTTTGTTTGATATTGACGGCGCGGTTATTAAGGTTGATAAATTCGCGATGCGAGAAGAATTAGGCAGCACCGCAAAATTTCCTAAATGGGCAGTTGCTTTTAAATACCCACCTGAAGAAAAGGCTACAAAGCTTCTTTCTGTTGATATTCAGGTTGGAAGAACGGGCGTTTTAACGCCTACTGCAGTTTTTGAGCCTATTACCCTTGCAGGCACAACTGTTTCAAGAGCAACCCTTAATAATGCCGATTTCATTAAGGAAAAGCAGATTGCAATAGGTGACACAATTATCGTTCGCAAGGCGGGTGATATTATTCCGGAGGTGCTTTCTGTAGAAAGCCATAACGGCGAAAACCCCGTGTTTACTTATCCTGAAAGCTGCCCTGCCTGCAATTCAAGGGTTGTTCGCGAAGAGGGTGAGGCGGCTATAAGATGCCTGAATCCGGATTGCCCTGCTCAGCTTCTGAGAAAGCTGATTCATTTTTGCTCGAGAGATGCAATGGATATTGAGGGCTTGGGCGAGGCGGTTTTAGAGCAGCTGCTTAAGGAAAGGCTTATAGAAAAATCCTCCGATATTTACAGGCTCACGCCGATGGATTTGATATCCCTTGAAAGAATGGGTCAGAAAAGCACCCTTAATCTGTTGGAGGCTATTGAAAAATCGAAGGAAAACGACCTTCATAAGCTTATTTTTGCATTGGGTATTCACCATATAGGCGCAAAAGCCGCAAAGCTTCTGGCAAACCATTTTGAAACCATGGAGAAGCTTTTGAATGCGACGGTTGAGGATGTTACCGAAATTGAGGGTATTGGCGAAATTATGGCAAAGACCCTTGTGGGAACGCTTAATATGCCTGAAACAAGAGCCCTTATTGCAGAGCTTAAGGAGTTGGGCCTTAATATGAAGAGCCTTACTCAAAAGGAAGATGACCGCTTTAACGGAATGACCTTTGTTTTAACGGGAACTCTTTCAAAATACGGCAGGCGCGAGGCTCAGGAAATTATTGAAAAATTCGGCGGTAAGGCAAGCGGCTCGGTTTCTAAAAAAACAAGCATTGTTTTAGCCGGTGAGGATGCAGGAAGCAAGCTTCGCAAGGCTAATGAGCTTGGTATCAGGGTTATTTCCGAGGCGGAATTTGAAGAAATGATTAAATGAGATGTACAAAAACAGGCTTGTATATTTGTACAATATAGAAATAGAAATCGCGTTTATTTTATAGTAAAATGTATACATTAACCAAAAAGGAGTGATTTTATGCCTACTAAGGATGTTCACAAAATAAAAACTAAAAGAAATAACCTTTTCCTTCGAGTTGCAGAGGGGCATTTTGCAACAAACTATTCCCATAGCAACTATTATATAGACGTTGCTGCGCAAAAATCACGCTATTCCGAGGCTAAGGCTGTTGCAGAAGAGCTTTGCTCAGGCTATAATTACGACACAACTATTGTTGACACTATTCTTTGCCTTGATGGTACTGAGGTTATAGGTACCTGCCTTGCAAACGAATTAACAAAGCATTCTTTTACTAATATAAATGCTCATCAGACTATTTACGTTGTTACTCCTGAAATTACAAATGGCTCTCAAATGCTTTTCAGGGATAATATTGCGCCGATGATTAAAGGCAAGCATGTTCTTGTTTTGGCGGTTTCGGTTGCATCGGGCTCAACTGCAAGGGCGGCTATTGAAGCTGTTCGTTACTATGGCGGCGAGGTTGTAGGCATTGCTTCAATCTTTGCAACTGCTGAGGAGTGCGCGGGCTACAAGGTGAATTCTGTTTTCAATCCTAAGGATTTAGACGGATATTTTAACACACCTCCTCACGAATGCCCTCTTTGCAAGGCTAATAAGAAAATAGATGCTCTTATTAACTGCTACGGATATTCAAAATTATAAAATATAAAAGATTTTCAGGACTTTGAAAAATTTTTTCAAAGTCTTGATTTTTTTTATTGAAGAATTGAAAAATAGGTGGTAATATAATATTATGAAAAGTTTGCACTACATCACAGGAGATGGGAAAAATGACTTTTTTTGATGTGTTAAAATTATGTGCCGGTTTAGTGTTTTTCTTATTCGGTATGAACACAATGTCGGATGGGCTTGAAAAGGCTGCAGGCAGTAAATTAGAGGTTATTTTAAAGAAGATGACCTCCAATGTTTTCATAAGCATTCTTATGGGTACTGTTATAACTGCAATCATTCAGTCATCCTCCGCAACAACGGTTATGCTTGTGGGTCTTGTAAACTCAGGCATTATGAGCTTTCAAAGCTCAATAGGTGTTATTTTTGGTGCAAATATAGGAACAACAATAACTGCTTGGTTTTTATCCCTTGTTGGAGTGCAGAGCGATTCCTTTGCTTTACAAATGGTTAAGCCCCAGAATTTTGCTCCTGTTTTAGCTGTTATAGGCATTGCCTTTATGATGATGGCTAAAAGCGAAAAAAAGAAAACTGTAGGCACGATTTTTGTTGGCTTTACGGTGCTCATTTATGGTATGGATATTATGAGCGGCTCTGTTGAGGGCCTTGCAGATTCGCCGGAATTTGCCGAGTTACTTCTTAAGTTTAATAACCCCATATTCGGAATACTTATTGGTGCTGTTGTTACAGCCGTTATTCAGTCCTCTTCGGCTTCGGTAGGTATTTTGCAAGCGCTTTCCTTAACAGGCTCTATTACTTATACTATGGCTGTTCCGATTATTTTGGGTCAGAATATAGGTACCTGCGCAACAGGCCTTATTTCCTGCATAGGTGCAGGGGCGGGAGCAAAGAGGGTTGCTCTTTCCCACACTCTCATAAATATTGTAGGCTCACTTGTATTTATGCCTGCCTTTATACTTGTTAATATGGCAATGGGTGAATTTTTTGAAAACAATTTTGTTAACCCTGCAGCCATTGCAATTATTCACACAATATTTAATGTTTTTACAGTTATCCTGCTTGCTCCGTTTACAAAGCTTATTGCCCGCCTTGCAGAAAAAATTGTTAAAACAAAGGGCGAGGAGGAAGCTGAAAAGAGAGTTATTTATCTCGATGAAAGGCTTTTCCGTTCTCCTACGGTTGCAGTTATGGAATGCGATAATTATGCTTCGCAGATGGCGGTGCTCTCTAAGGACACTATATTAAAAGCTCTGGAGCTTGTTTTCTCCTACGATAAGGATGCGGCAAAGAAGATTAAAGAAAACGAAAACACACTCGATATATATGAGGATGAATTGGGAACATACCTTGTTAAGCTTTCCGCAGAGGCTCTTTCAAATAACGATGCAAGAACAGTTTCAAGAATGCTTCATAATATAGGCGATTTTGAGCGCCTGGGTGACCACGCCTTGAATCTTAAAAAGGTGGCAGAAGAAATATATGAAAAGAAAATTTCATTTTCATCCTCTGCTCAAAAGGAAATAACCCTTCTTTTACAGGCTATTGCAGAAATTACGGTTTTAACAACCCGCGTTTACGAAAAAAATGATGTTGAGCTTGCCGCAAGGGTTGAACCCTTGGAGCAGGTTATAGACAGAGTTACCGCTGAAATCAAGGCTCACCATATTAACCGCCTTCAAAGCGGAGACTGCACAATTGAGCTTGGATTTGTGCTTTCTGATTTGCTTACAAACTGCGAGCGTATTTCAGACCACTGCTCAAATATTGCGGTTGCAGTAATTGAAGCCGAGAAGGATAGCTTTGATACCCATAGTTATCTTCACGATATTAAGCACAATAACGAAAGCTTTACAGAGATTTTTGAAGAATACAGCAGAAAATATGACCTCCACGCATAAAGAAATTGAAATAATTTTTGAGGATAGAGATATTCTTGTTATAAATAAGCCGGTGGGGATTCTCAGCGAGGATTCCCCTAAGGGCGAAAAAGGTATAATTGATTACCTCTTAAACGAAAACAGAAAAACGCTTCACCTTTTGCACCGCCTTGATAAAAATGTTGGCGGTGTAATGGTTTTTGCCAAAAACAAAAAAAGCGCCTCTGAGCTTTCGGGGGCAATAGCAAGAGGGGAGCTTTATAAAAGCTACCTTGCGGTTACTGACGGCTATCCCGAAGAAGAATGCGGTATTTATAAGGACCTGCTTTTTAAGGATTCAAAAAAGAACCGTTCTTTTGTTGTTGACAGAATGAGAAAGGGTGTAAGAGAAGCCTCGTTGGAATACACGGTTTTGGAAAAAGCGGAGGGAAAGGCTCTTGTAAGAGTGCTTTTGCACACAGGCAGAACCCACCAGATAAGAGTGCAGTTTTCTTCAAGGAAAACCCCTTTAACTGCAGATGGCAGATACGGAAGCAAGGAGCGAGGCTGCGATATTGCTTTGTTTTCCCACAGAATAAGGTTTTTGCACCCTGCAACAAGAAAGGAAATAAGTTTTGAAGCGGAACCGGATTTTAATAAATATCCGTGGAGCTGCTTTGGGGGTATACATAATGGAAATGATTGAAATATTGAAGAGCTTCAGCGGTGTTATAGTTAATGTTATTACCGTTATTATCGGCAGCTCCGTTGGCCTTATTTTAAAAAAGCAGATTCCCGAAAAATTAACAAATGCAGTTATGACCGCTATAGGTCTTTGCACAATAGCTATAGGCGTTTGCGGGGTTATAAAGGGCCAAAACCAGCTTGTTATGATAATTTCATTGGTATTCGGTACGGTTGCAGGCACGCTTATTGATATTGACGGCAGGCTTGCCCGCTTAGGCGATAAATTTCAAAAGAAGAGAGAAGCCAAGGGCGAAAAATCAGGCAACGCTACATTTTCCGAGGGCTTTGTTACGGCATCCCTTCTTTTTTGCGTTGGGGCAATGACTATTGTTGGTTCAATGAATGCAGGCATTTCAGGGGATAACCAGATGCTTTACACGAAATCTGTGCTTGATTTAATATCATCATCAATGCTTGCGGCAAGCCTTGGGATAGGCGTTATGTGTGCTTCGGGATTTGTTTTTATTTTTCAAGGTGCGCTTGTGGCGCTTTCTATGGCTTTAGGTTCATTTTTAAATGATTTTGCAGTGGCGGAGCTTATTTGCGCAGGCTCTGTTATGATTACTGCGTTGGGTCTTAACTTAATAGGCGTAACAAAAATTAAGGTAGCTAATTTGTTGCCCGGTCTTGTGCTTGTGCCTTTCGTTTGCAAGGCTTTTGAAGCTGTTGCAGGATAACGCTGAAAATAGGGATTTTATATTCACAAAAGGAACGGTTTTTTGGTTTTTTCGCGAAAGCGGGAAAAACCGAGAAACTGTTTTTTTATCTATTCCCCTATCGTTACTTTATCTATAACCGTATCCTTTTTTATATGAATATCTATTTCATTTTCTTTTTCTTTTTCTATATCGGCCAGATTCGTTTGCGTTCGGTAGCGCTCGGTAGCGTTCGCTACTTATTCCAAGGGAACATAAGCATCCCCCATTCTGCGGCGGCGCAAATCCTCGGTAAGAGCTTTTGTGTCGAAAATATTAACGCTGCTCTCTTGGGCTTCGGCTTTTTTCTTGCCACCCTTGCTGCCGTTTTCTGCATTTTTTCTGCATTTTTCTTCATAGGCAGCCCTATCTCTGTCGAGAGCGCTTTTTATGAAGCCGAAAACCATTTTTAACGGGAGCGATGAAAATTCGGGCTCTGTTTGGTCCTTGGCATATTCAAACATTGCGCGCATAAGCTCGCCTAAATCTTTATCGGAAAAGGCGCTTATAGGCTCATACCAATCGAAATATACTAAAAAGCTTTTTTTGTTCATATAAGTATAAAATTCCTCCTGAAAAAAATATCTCGAACAAATGTTCTGTATTTTATTGTACACCCAAAATTTTTCGATTTCAACCCAAATGGTTAAAAAGTTGGGGAAGAAACGGGAGGGCTTTAGCTACCGGTCGCAAAGCCGAACAGGGAGGATAGGCTTCGCTGAAGCTGACATATTGTTATCAATTATCCGCGGAATTGTTATCTTTTACAAATTTAACCTTAAAAACAGTAGCATTATTACCATTGTTTTAAAGAGTGTTTAGTGGTATACTATGGTAATTAAAAAGCATATTTAATATGCGATGAATTTACGGAGATTTTTATGGATATACCAAATATACTTTTGGAAAAAGCCGATGAAATTACCGAAAAGCTTAAGATTAAATATCCCGAGCTTGCACCGTTTTTTAAAGGCTGTTTTTTGAATACTATTGAAACTACCGTTTCTCGTTTGGATGATGGCGGATATTTTGTTATAACCGGCGATATCCCTGCTATGTGGCTCAGGGACAGCGCCTCACAGCTTTCTCACTATATACGCTTTGCCAATGAGGATGAGCAATTAAAGGAGATTATAAAAAGCGTTATAGAGCGCCATGCAAGGTTTATTTGCCTTGACCCTTATGCCAATGCTTTTAATGCCGTTCCCAATAAGCATAGCTACTCTGACCAAACAGATTTTTACGATGATTTAATCTGGGAAAGAAAATACGAGGTGGATTCTCTTTGCGCCTCTCTTTATCTTGCCCATCAATATTATACGGAAACTCTTGATACCTCCATTTTTACCGAGGATTTTCACAGGATGATGTGGAGAATTGTTGAAGTGTTTAAAAAAGAGCAGAATCATTTTCAGGCTTCAGCTTATTTCTTTAACCGCGAAAACTGCCCTCAGACCGACACGCTTCCTTGCGAGGGTAAGGGTAACGAGGTTGTTTATACAGGTATGACCTGGTCAGGCTTCAGACCATCGGATGACCGTTGCATTTACGGGTACCTTGTGCCGTCAAATATGATGGCAGTTTGCGCCCTTAAGAAGGCTGCGCAAATGGCAAACGAGGGTTATGAGGATACAAAATTAGAAAGCGAATGCCGTTCCCTTGCCTTTGATATTGATGAGGGCATAAAAGAGCACGGCGTTTACAGCCATGAAAAATTCGGCGAGATTTTTGCTTATGAGGTTGATGGTAAGGGCGGAATTCTTTTAATGGATGATGCTAATTCTCCGAGCCTTCTGGCAGCGCCTTATTTAGGCTACATAAGCGCTGAAAACGAAATATATAAAAATACAAGGAGCTTTATTCTTTCCCATAATAACCCCTGGTATTTTGAAGGGCGCGCCGCCAAAGGAATAGGCAGCCCTCACACAGGAACAAATAAAATCTGGCACATTGCCTTATGCATGCAGGCCCTTACCTCAACGGATGAGGAGGAAATTAAAAGCTGCATCGATATGATTATCGGCACCGATGCCGACACGCGCCTTATGCACGAATCCTTTGATAAGGACGATGCAACAGATTTTACAAGGCCTTGGTTTGCTTGGGCAAACAGCCTTTTCGCAGAATTGATGATAAGGCTTATAGAAAAATGATAAAAACCCCGTATCCAACCGCTTGGTCAGGATACGGGGTTTTTTACGGGCAATTACAGCTCTGCCATTTGCTTTTCTAAAACTCTTGCAGGCAAGGGGGATGAGAAATCGTTTCTTGAAATATGGTTTTTCTCATGCTCCAAAGCCTTTTTTCTTGCCTCAGGAGAGAGGCTTTCGTTTAAATATATATTAAAATCGCCGTTTGCATCGGGCAAGGTAAAAGCCCTGATTGTAAGCGGCATTTTCATTTCCCTTATAAAAATGCTCAATTTATGCTCCTTCCTCAGTATCCTGTGAATCCAATGATTTTAACATCCCCAAAATAGCATCAAGCTGATCCTCGGTGGCTCTTGCGCTCATATCAAATAATAGCCTGCGCTTTTCAAATAAATCATCGCGGATTTCATTGACGCCGTCTTCGCTTATATCAAAATACCCGATTGTTACTCCAAAATATTTTGCTATCATACTTAAATTTTTTGTTGAAAGGGTTTTTGTTCTGCCGCATTTAAGCTCCGACAATGTGCTTCGGGGAATACCTATTTCCTTGCAAAGCGTTGCGGGGCGTATACCCTTGTTGCTGCAAAGAAATTCGATTTTTTCATACATATTCACCAAATTCACCTCCCTTTTTGAATGAGTGGATATACAAACCAAACAAATGTTTGGTTTTGGGTTGAAATGTACAGAATTCTGTAATATAATGAGTGTGCAGTTCGGAAATCTGTACAAATTCCGGTAATAATATACATTATATTATCGGAATTGTCAATACCGAAAATCGTACTTTATGAAAGGATTTGCAGGAGGGAATATGTCTAAATTTATCGAAGCTGTTATTCAATGCCCTTTTTATATTAAAGAGGGAGAGGGGTATATCCTTTGCGAGGGGGCAATTAAGAACACAACCTCGCGCCAGGAATTTAAAACTGATTTTGAAAAAAACAGGTTTGAAACGGAGGTTTGCTCAGTTAAATGCGGTAAAGGCTGTTTTCACCACAGAAACCTTGCCATTCTTTATGAAAAGGGGTTAAAGGCGTGAAGGAGAACAGCGTGAAAAAGGTTTCATCGGCGGCAGGGAATATGTGTTCTCTTATTGATGACATTGTAAAAAAAGCGCGAAAAAATTTCAGGGAAACAGGGGAGCCGAAGGTGGATGCAAGGTTTTTGAAGGAGAGCGTAAGCGCCCTGAAGGAGCTTTATGACCTTTTAAATGAATACGAAGAATCAGGCAACACCGCTTCTGAGGGGGTTATTATACGCTTTGAAAAGCAAATTGAGGAGTGGAGCAAATGAAGGAGCTTTTAATTTCTCCCCCCAACGAGAAGCAAAAAGAATTTTTTGAAAGCCACAAGCGGTTTATTGGCTACGGTGGCGCAAGAGGCGGCGGGAAATCATGGGCTTTAAGAACAAAATTTATTTTGCTGGCTCTTGAATATTCGGGTCTGAAGCTGTTGCTTTTAAGAAAAACCTTGCCCGAGCTCAGAGAAAACCACCTTTTGCCGATGCTTTCCCAGTTAAACGGAATTGCAAAATATAAGCGGGATGAAAGGGCATTTATTTTTCCAAACGGTTCGAGAATTCGCCTGGGATATTGCGATACGGAAAATGATATCTATCAATATCAGGGCCAGGAATACGATGTTATCGGCGTTGAAGAATGCACCCATTTTACTTTTTCGCAGATTCAGTTTTTAACAACCTGCAACAGAACAACGAGAAATGATTTTAAGCCTCGTATGTATTTTACGGGAAACCCGGGTGGAGTTGGCCACAACTGGTTTAAAAGGCTTTTTGTTAAGGGGCGGTATGAGCAGGGAGAGGACCCTGCGGATTATGTTTTTATACCTGCCACCATTGATGATAACACAGTGCTTATGAAAACAAATCCCGAATATGTTAAGGTTCTTGATTCCCTGCCCGAAAAGCTTCGCCAGGCACACCGCTTTGGTAATTGGGATATTTTTGACGGCCAGTTTTTTGAGGAATTCAGGGATAACCCCGTAAATTATAAGGACGGAATTTTAACCCATATTATTGAACCCTTTGAAATACCCCAGGATTGGGTGATTTATCGCTCCTTTGACTTTGGCTACGCAAAGCCCTTTTCCTGCGGTTGGTGGGCGGTGGATTATGACGGCAGGCTTTACAGAATTATGGAGCTTTACGGCTGCACAAAAACTGCCAACGAGGGTGTAAAATGGCCGCCTGAAAAAATATTTTCTAAAATTTCTAAAATCGAAAGAGAGCACCGCTGGTTAAAGAATAAGCAGATAATAGGCGTTGCAGACCCATCAATATGGGATGCTTCAAGAGGCGAAGCAATTATTGAGGCAGCTAACCGCAACGGAATATATTTTAACAAGGGTGATAACAAGCGTTTGCCCGGTTGGATGCAGGTGCATTACAGGTTAAGCTTTGATGAAGACGGGATTCCTATGATGTACGTTTTTAACACCTGCAGGGGCTTTATAAGAACTATCCCCGAGCTTTCTTTCAGCGTTACTAACCCGGAGGATTTGGATACCTCAGGAGAGGACCACATTGCTGATGAGGTCAGATATATGTGTATGGCGAGACCTATCGCACCCACACATAAGAGAAAATCTGCCGTGGTTGGCGATGACCCTCTTGATTTGAACAGAGGAAGATACAGAAGATACGGCGGATGATTTTAAATAAACAGGAGGTTTTATGAAAAAATTGATTGAAGATGCCAGAGAGGCTGACAGAAAATTAAAGGAAATCATTAACGAAAATTCAAAAAAAGGATTTGACAAAATCAAGCCTGAAGAAAATAACGGAGCCCGCGGAAAAATCGGTAAAGAGGATGTGGAAAAAGCTACAGAGGCTCTGAAAAAATACAAAGAGGGAAAGGCATCCCTTGAAAAAAGAATTGTTGAAAACGAGCAATGGTTTAAAATGCGCCACTGGACCGCCTCAGGTAAGGGCGAGGGTGATGAATATTCTTCTGCCTGGCTTTTTAATTCTATTGCAAACAAGCATGCTGATGCTATGGATAATTTTCCGCAGATTTGTTGCTTACCCCGAGAGGAAAGCGACAGAAAATCCGCTGAAATTCTTTCGCAGATTTTACCGGTTATTTTTGAGCGCAACGGTTTTGAGGAAATATACAGCAACGCCTGGTGGTACAAGCTTAAAGCAGGAACCGCTGTTTACGGGGCCTTTTGGAATCCGAGAAAGTCAAACGGCTTGGGTGATATTGAAATCAAGCAGATTGATGTTTTGAATTTATTCTGGGAGCCCGGTATTAAAAATATCCAAAACAGCAAAAGCCTTTTTCACGTTGAGCTTATAAACAACGATATGCTTTTGGAGCTGTATCCGCAGCTTAAGGGTAAATTGGGCTCAGGTAACCTTGAAATTGCAAAATATGTTTATGATGATGCTGTTGACACAGCCGATAAAAGCGCGGTAGTTGATTGCTACTATAAGGTGATTAGAAACGGTGTTCAACAGGTTCATTATATGAAATTTTGCAACTCTGAGCTCTTGTATGCTTCGGAAAACGACCCTGAATACCTGCAAAGAGGTTTTTATGACCACGGAAAATACCCCTTTGTTTTTGACACGCTCTTTGTTGAAGAGGGAACGCCTTGCGGCTTCGGTTACATAGATATTATGAAGGATGCCCAGCTACAGATTGATATGCTTGGAAATTCCCTTGTGAAAAACGCCGCTATGGCAACAAAGCCCCGATATTTTATAAATTCCTCAGGTGCGGTTAATGAGGAGGAGTTTGCAGATTGGAGCAATAACTTCGTTCACGTTTCGGGAAGCAATTTAGGCGAAGACAGCATAAGAGAAATTAAGCTTTCGGGAATTCCGGAAATCTATCTGGGAATTCTTAACAACAAAATTGATGAGCTTAAGGAAACCAGCGGAAATCGCGATTTTTCTCAGGGCGGTGTTTCAAGCGGTGTTACCGCGGCATCGGCTATAGCGGCTCTTCAGGAGGCGGGCAGCAAGCTTACTCGCGATATGGTCAAGGGCGGCTACCGCGCTTTTTCAGAGCTTAATTTACTTGCGATTGAGCTTATACGGCAGTTTTATGATGAGCCCAGATTTTTCAGGGTGGTTTCCGCAAACGGCAACGAGGAATTTATTTCTTATGATAACGGGGATATTATGCCTCGCTCCCAGCCTGAATTGTTTGATGTTGAAATAAGCATGAGGCAGCCTGTTTTTGATATTAAGGTAAGCGCTCAGACTGCAAGCCCCTTTTCAAAAATCAGCCAGAATGAATTGGCGTTGCAGCTTTATAACGCAGGAATGTTTAACCCTGAAATGAGGTTGCAGGCTTTAAGCGCAATAAGCATGATGGATTTTGAGGGCAAAAGCGCAGTTATCGAAAGAATAAGCGGTGGGGTGACGGCAGTTTGATTAAGGTTTACCACCGTGAATACTACGGAAAAATGTTTGTAATAATTGAGGGTCACGCCATGAACGGCAAAAAAGGCGAGGATGTTGTTTGCGCAGGGGTTTCTGCCCTTGTTTGCACGCTTATTAACTGCCTGAGGGATGAGGAAAGCTCAGGGCGAATAAGGCTCGTCAGGGATATTGTGCGGGATGGATTCGTTAATTTGGAAATAGAATTTTTTGATTTTGCAAAGGAACGCGTTCAGGTGATTATAGAAACAGTGCTTTCAGGGCTTTATATGATTTCGGAGGAATATCCCCAATGCGTTGTTATTGAGTGATTCTTTAGCTTGTTAATAACCGTTATGGCCAAGCGGTTTTTATATAGATGGGCTTTACCCTGACACTTCGGAAAGACGATGAATTGTTTTGCAGGCTTTTAAAGCCTGAAGAAAGGAAAAATTATGAAAAATTTATGGTATTTTGCGGATTTACAGCTTTTTGCAGGTGAGGGTGCAGAGGGTGTTGCCGCCGAAACGGGCGACGAGGTTGCTGACGCCGGGCAGAATAATGCCGAGGTGGATTATGATAAAGAATTCGGTGAGCTTATCTCCGGAAGGTTTAAAGAGCAATTCACCAAAAAAACCCAGGAAATAATCGACAAGAGGTTTAAAGAAACCAAGGAGCTTGAAAGCTACAAGGCTAAGGTGTCACCGGTGATTTCAGCGCTGATGGAAAGGCATGGTATTGCCCGGGGCAATGAGGAAATGCTTTTGGAGGCTTTGGATGGCGACAGCGTTGAAAAACAGCACCCTGATGAAAATTCTCAAAGGGAAAATCAGCTTAAAAGCAGAATCGGCGGATGGCTTAAGGAAAGCAGAGCCTTGCAAAAAACATATCCAGATTTTGATTTGAGAAATGAGCTTAAGGCAAATCCGCTTTTTGCAAAGCTTGTTTTAAGCGGTGCACCCTTAGAGGCAGCCTATGAAACTGTTCACCACAAGGAAATATTAAGCGGAGCAATGGCTTATACTGCCGGAAAGGTTCGCGAGCAGGTTGTTAAGGGCATCGAAGCCAAGGGCAGAAGGCCTGTGGAAAACGGTGTTACTGCCGAGGGTGCGGTTGTTACCTCTGTTGATGTTAATTCACTTACCTCACAGGATATTTTGAAAATTTTAAAACAAGTTGAAAACGGTGCTAACATTTCTTTTTAGCACAGAGAAAGGATTATTATGGCAGAAATTAAAAACACAAAATTTATAAACATTCAGCTTTTTGCGGCAGGCGAAGAGGTAAATAAAACAACATCTGAAAGCCTTTCTGCAGAAATGAAAACATTTTACGATAAAACTCTTATTACTCTTGCTTCTCCCTACCTTGTTCACGACCAGTTTGGTCAGAAGCGAGATATCCCTAAAAACGGCGGTAAGATTATTGAATTCAGAAAATTTTCTTCTCTCCCTAAGGCGCTCACTCCTCTTACTGAGGGCGTTACTCCTACAGGTAACAAGCTTAATGTTTCAAGCGTAAGCGCAACAGTTGAGCAGTATGGCGATTATATCGAGCAGAGTGACCTTTTGGAGCTTACTGCAGTTGATAACACAATTGTTGAGGCTACAAAGCAGCTTGCTTCTCAGGCAGGTCTTACTATGGATACAATTGTTCGTAATGAAATCGTTGGCGGCACAAATGTGCTTTATTGCCCTAAGGTTTCAGGCGAAACTGAAACAGAGGTTACCTCCAGAAGCCAGCTTGATTCTACCGCACTTCTTCGCGTTAAGGATGTTTTCAAGGCTGCGGCAGAGCTTAAGGCGATGAATGCGCCTAAAATTGATGGCTACTATGTTGGTATTATTCACCCTTATGTTGCTTATGACCTTATGCAAGAGGCAGGCAATCAGTGGATGGAGGTGCAGAAATACGCTACACCTGAAAATATGCTTAATGGTGAAATCGGTTGCCTTGGCGGAGTTCGCTTTGTTGAAAGCACAGAGGCAAAAATCTGGGAGGCAGGCGCAAACGGCTGCGCAGTTTTTGCAACGCTTATTATCGGCGCTGATGCCTACGGTGTTACAAGCGTTACCGGCGGCGGTGTTGAGCACATTGTTAAGCAAAAGGGCTACGGAAACGACCCTCTTAACCAGCGCTCATCTATTGGCTGGAAGGGCCTTAAAACCGCAAAGCGCCTTGTTGAGGAATACCTTGTAAGAATCGAAAGCGGTTCCGCGTTCAGCAAAACTGCTCAGGAGAACTGATAATTGAAAGGAATTTATTATGGCAAATAAGAAAACTGAAAAAAATGAAAAGCTTGTAAGCGTTTTTATACCTAAGCAATCAAGGAATGATACAGAGCGCTTTGTTGCAGTTAACGGAGAAAGAATACTTGTGCAAACAGGTAAAAACGTTGAAATTCCCGAGAGATTTGCAGAGGTTATAAAAAACAGTGAGGAAATGGCGGCTGTTTCTGCCGCATATATCGATGCGAACATCTCCCTTTGAGGTGATTGAATGACGCTTTTAAAAACAATTGAAGTATTTGACGGGAGCCGCGCTAACGCGGTTCCCCTTGAAGCAAAGGTGGAATGGATTTCTCAGCTTGATATGAAAATATCCTCAGAGCTTTTAGCTCCCAGAGGCGCAAAAGCTTTTTCGGGTTACACTGTTGAGACACCTTTGACCGAGGAGCTTAAGGCGCCTGAGGAATACGGAGAAATTTACACACTTTACCTTAATATGAGGCTTGATTTAATGAACGGCGAAATTGCAAGGCACAATAACTCGGCAATGCTTTTTAACCGAATGTTTAAGGAAATGGCGGATTTTATCAACAGGAATCAGGCTGTCAGTTTAAATGCAAAAATAAAAGCAGGTGGTATTTATGTATAAGCCCGGCCTTTATGAAGCCCCATCATCTCAGGAAATCATAAGCACCTTTGGGGGCTATAGCAAAAAGCCTGTTATAGGTGAAAATGAATTTTGCAATATGGAGAATATGAGCTCATCCAAATATCCGCTTTTATCACCGAGAAGCAAAAGAGCTTATTTTAATGTTAGCGGTGAGGGACTTCATGGACTTTTTGCAAAATCAAAATTGTTTTATATCAACAACAATGCGCTGTATTACGGCGGTGAAAAGGTGCAGGGCATTTATCTGCCCGATGAAACAACACAAAGGCAGTTTGTTTCTATGGGTGCAAGGCTTTTGATTTTCCCTGATAAGCTTTATGTTAATACTGCGGATTTTACCGATTACGGCTCCCTGGAGGCTACCTTTGAAAGCGGTGAGGGGGTAAGCGTTACTGCTTCTGTTTGTAAAGGGGATGGTGAGCTTTATGAGGGGTATGTAGTATCTGCAACTGAGCCGGAAAATGCGGAAAACGGCAGCCTTTGGCTGGATACCTCAGTTACACCTAATTCCTTGAAGCAGTTTTCAGGCTCCTTGGGCAGCTGGTTTGAGCTTTCCCAAACTTATATAAGAATCGCCTGCGGGGGAATAGGGAAGGGCTTTTCAATCGGCGACGGAGTTACTTTATCGGGCTTTCTTGAGGAGGAGCTTAACGGCAGCAAGGTTTTAACCGATTGCGGTGATGACTATATTACGGTTGCGGGAGTTATCGGCAACACTCTTAACCAAACCAAAAGCATTAAGGTTGAGAGGCTTTTGCCTGAAATGGATTTTATTTGCGAAAGCGGTAACAGGCTTTGGGGCTGCAACAGCAAGAAAAATGAAATATACGCTTCTAAATTGGGTGACCCGAAAAACTTTAATTGCTTTACCGGCATTTCTACGGATAGCTATGCAGCTTCGGTGGGCTCTGACGGAGAGTTTACTGCCTCAACTGCCTTCAGGGGTTATGTGTTGTTTTTTAAGGAAAACTGCGTTCATAAAATTTATGGGCAGAATCCGCCGTTTTCAATTACAACGGCTTATATAAGAGGTGTGCAAAAGGGAAGCGAGAAATCCCTTGTAAGCCTTAATGAAAGCCTTTATTACAAATCTCCTGCAGGTATTTGCACCTATGAGGGCGGAGTGCCGGTGGATATTTCAGGGGATTTGGGCGGTGAATATTTTACAGATGGCGTAGCAGGGGCATTGGGTAATAAATACTATATCTGCCTGAGCGACAAGGATAAGAGCCGGGTGCTTTTTGTTTATGATGAAGAAAAAAATCTTTGGCATAAAGAAGATAATATTGATATTTCCCACTTCGCCTGCCATAACCAGAATCTTTATTTTATTGCCCGTATAAGCGGTGAAAAAAGGCTTTGCCTTGCTGATGGAGTTAATTGCTATGGTAATTTTGCAGGTGAGCTTTCGGGGTATAGCCCTGAGGAAAAGCCTTCCTGGTTTTGTGAAACAGGAGTTTGGGGCTTGAATATTCCCGAAAATAAATATTATTCTGCAATAACAATTCGGCTTTGGGGCGAAAAAGGCGCGCGCATATGGGTGGATTTTCAGATAAATTCAAACGGCAAATGGCAAGAGCAGGTGGCTTTAAGGGTTGAAAACACGGGTTCATTTGCTTTGCCCTTTACAACACCGCGTTGCGACCATCTGAAAATACGCTTAAGAGGCAAGGGTGATGTGGTTGTTTACGGTATTTCAAGGAAAACCGAAAAGGGAAGTGAATTGAATGTATGATTTAAACCTGACCGTGCCCAATTTTAATTCTTCAAAATACACTCAGGATAATAAATTCACTCTTTTAAAAAATTATCTGTATGAGCTTAATGAGGTTTTATCCTTTGCCCTTTCGGATAAGCAGGATACTATTGTTGAAAGCCTTGTAAAAAGGGTTGAAAATAACGCTGAAAATGAGAAAACTCAAATACTTGCTCTGAAAAAACAAAGCAAGGAAAGGTTTGAAGAATTAAAGGCTGATATTTTAAGAACTGCCGATGAGATTTGCACTGCTTATGCCACGGATATGGAGCGCACCGAAACAGAAATTTTGCAAAAGGCAGAATCAGAGTTTGTGGGAAAAACAGAATACGAGGAATATAAAAGCAACGCCCAAACAATATTAGAGCAAAACTCAGAATCAATAAGCCTGAATGCCCAAAGAGCTGAGGAAATATCCTCAGAGCTTGAAGCCTTTAAAAAATCAACCAATGCGGAATTTACCGTGCAGAGCGATGCAATTCTTTCGCAGGTGGAAAATATCTACACCGCAAAAACAGCGGCGGCAGAGCTGGAGGAAAGGCTTTCTTCGAAAATTACTCAGGATTCTCAAAGCATAACCGAAAGCTTTTCGGAGCGAATAAGCACCCTGGAGGATGATATTTCTTCTGTAGGCGGTGAGCTTACAAGCTTTATTGGCGACCTTGATGTTTATATAAGGCGCGGAAAGCTCAGCGATGATGCTTACGGAATTGAAATAGGCAGAAGCGATTCAAGCATTAAAGCAAGGTTTACAAATGACCGCCTTTCCTTTTTTCAGGGCTTGACTGAGGTTGCTTATATTTCAGGCAACAATCTTTATATTACAAGGGCAGAAATCCTGGATTATTTAAAGCTGGGAAATACTGCCCACGGTTATTTTACATTTGATATTACAGA
>JAZUOA010000057.1:0-2506 GCA_045604445.1 Acutalibacteraceae bacterium | reverse complement strand
GGCGAATAAAACTGGCGTTGTATCCTTACGGGTACAACGCCTTATAGTCTCTTTTTAGTTTATATAACTTTGTTTCCGTTTGTAATAACCGATTTTATATTTATGTCATCGTCAAAAATTATAAGGTCTTCATCAAAGCCGATATCAATTTTACCCTTGCTTTCGGCATATCCCAAAACCTCGGCAGGAGTAAGGGAAGCCATTCTTACTGCGCTGTATAGCGGCACGCCTATTTCCTTATACATATTCCTTACGCAGTCTGAAAGCACAGCGGCGCTTCCTGCTAAGGCGCTTCTGTCAGCAAGCTTCATAACCTTATCCTCATAAATAACGCTCATGCCGTTTTCCTGTGTGTAAACAGTGTTTTCTTTTATATCGCTTGCGGAGAATTCCAGACCATCTGTTATAAGATACATTTTTTTATCGCCTTTTGATTTATAAATAAGCCTTAAAACCCCTGCAGGCAAATGCCTTAAATCAGCAATTGTCTGGGTTGTAAGCTCATCTAAAACGAGGCCTGCCTCAACAACACCCGCGGTTCTGAAAACTCCTGTTTTAAAGCAAGAGGTGCAAGCGTTGTAAATATGGGTAACATCACTGTAGCCGTGGCAAACAGCTTCTTCAACCTGTTCAAAGCTTGCTGCTGAATGGGCAACGGAAGCAACGATGCCGCGCTTTTTCAGCTTTTCGCCTAATTTCAGGCATCCCTCCTCCTCGGGAGCGGCTCCCATTATAAGAATTTTATCCCACATATCAAGAAGCTCATCGGGGGAATCCTTTTCGGGATTAAGAATATTTTCGGGGCTTTGAGCTCCTTTATATTTTATATTAAGGTAGGGACCTTCAAGGTGAATACCTAAAATATTAGCTTTTTTGCTTCTTTCGCTTGCCGTTTTAACAGAATTTACAACCCTTTTTAATTGGTCTATGGGTGCGGCAAGGGTGGTCGGCACAATTGAAGTTGTTCCGAATTTTAAATGAGCCTCTGCCATTGCAATAATATCATCGGGGTTTTCGCTCATTGCGCTTTTGTTTCCGCCGCCGTGAACATGGGCATCAATAAATCCGGGCGAAAGATAGTTGCCCCCGCAATCAATAATATTATCAGCAGTATCAGGGGTGTAGCTATCCTTGATATCAGTAATTTTGCCGTTTTCGGCTAAAATGAAGCAGCTTTTTATTTTATCGGGAAAAATAACCTTTGCATTGGTGTAAACATTCATAAAATTCACCTCTCAATAATTCTAACATATTCCTAAAACTTGTCAATTAAAACTTTTTTTGCCGACCGTTACCGACAATTCTTTTAGCTTTTAAAACTTATAATGTTATTAAAAGAGTGGGGGTGGCGGTTGTAACTGTTTATGCGGATGTGCTCACGGCACTTAATATCTTAATTACATATATTACAATTGTAGCATCAAGGCTTGTTTTAAAAGCTGCTACCAATAAATACGCTGTTGCCTTGGCTTCTTTAATCGGGGGCTTTTCTTCCCTTGTCATTTTTTATGACACCGCAAGCGTGGCTTTTTCCGTTTTCTATAAGGTGGTGAGTAGTTTAATAATTGTAACCATCGCCTTTTTGCCGAAAAGTATAAAAGCATTTTTAAAATGCTATGGTGTTTTTTTCGGTGCTACCTTTTTGCTGGGAGGGGCAATGCTGGGGCTAAGCCTCGCTAACCCTCAACACATTCTATATATTAACGGAACAGTTTATTTTAATATGACGCTTTCTTATTTGGTTGGCGGTATTTTAAGCATCTACGGCATATTTATTTTAGTTAACTATTTGCTTGATAAAAGGGCTGTAAGGGATGAGCTTTGCAAAGTGAAAATAGAATATAACGGCAATATGCTTGAGCTTACAGGCTTTATTGATACAGGTAACAATTTATCTGATTCATCCTCGGGAAGAAGCGTTTTCGTTGCGGAGGCTTTTGCAGTGTTTCCTCTTTTCAGCTTTGAAGAACGAGAATTTTTGAAAAACGGTAATTACGAAAAAATCCCATCAAGCCTTTATCGAAGGATAAGGCTTGTGCCTGCTAAAACAGTTAGCGGCAACGGAATTTTAACCGCTTTTTTGCCGGATAGGGTAGATGTTATTACGGATACTAAAATATATGAAAACGTTTATTGCCTTGTTGGCATAACTAATGAAAGAATTGCAAACGGTGATTATAAGGTGTTATTAAATAAAAATGCTTTAGTGGAGGGGAGAATAAATGAAAACGCCTGTTAAAATAAAAATGCAACTTGTGAAAATCAAGCTTTTAGGCTTTTTGGGATTAAACACGGTTTATTACATAAACAGCCCTCAGGTGCTGCCGCCGCCGCTTTCCAAGGAAGCTGAGGAGGAGCTGACAATTAAGCTTCAGGAGGGCTCAAAATCAGCAAGGGATAAACTGATTGAGCATAATTTGCGGCTTGTGGTTTATATTGCAAAAAAATTCGAATCATCAGGAGTAAATATTGAAGATTTGGTCTCCATAGGAACAATTGGTCTTAT
>JAZUOA010000056.1:0-11754 GCA_045604445.1 Acutalibacteraceae bacterium | reverse complement strand
CATCCTTGCGTTAATACTGCAACGGTTAAATTTAAAACAGGAGATTTAAAAGAAAAGGTTTTACCGGCTCTGAAAAGAGCATATACTGTTGTTGATTTGGAGTGTCCTGAGGATGAAGTATAATTCGGTAGTTTTTGACCTTGATGGTACTCTTCTTGATACTTTGGAGGATTTAAAAAACAGCGTAAACTTTGCTTTAGTAAGCAACGGCTTACAAAAACGCTCAACTGAAGAAGTTCGAGCCTTTGTAGGTAACGGTATACGGCTTTTAATTGAAAGAGCAGTTCCGGAAAACACTCCTGCGGAAACTGTTGATAAATGCTTTAAGGATTTTAAAGAACATTATAAAAATAATTCTGCCAATTTTACAAAGGCGTATGAAGGTATTGTTGAACTGTTAAAAGAGCTTAAATCAAATGGTGTGAAAATATCGGTTGTTTCAAATAAGGCTGATTTTGCCGTGAAAATCCTTGCTGAAAAATATTTCTCAGGGCTTTTAGACTGTGCTTATGGTGAAAGGGAGGGTATTAAAAGAAAACCGTCTCCCGACAGCGTTTATGCCGTTATTAAAGAAACTCAAAGTGATATGAAATCCACTGTTTATGTTGGTGATTCCGAGGTGGATATTGAAACTGCCAAAAATTCCGGTATTCCGTGCATAGCTGTTACTTGGGGGTTTAGAGATAAAATGCTTCTCCAAAGCCTTAATCCTGATTATGTTGCAGATACCCCCAAACAAATTTTAGAAATAATAAATGAGGTATGTATATGAAGGTTTTGCTTGTTAATGGTGCTCCTCATGAAAAGGGTTGCACCTATACCGCTTTATGCGAGATTGAAAATGAACTTAAAAATAATGGTATTGAAACTGAAATTTTTTGGTTAGGTAATAAGCCTGTAAGAGGTTGCATAGGTTGTGGCGGATGCGCTAAAAATGACGGTAAATGTGTTTTTAACGATGATGTTGCAAACGTGCTGATAGATAAAGCCAAGGATGCGGATGGATTTGTTTTTGGTTCAGCGGTGCATTATGCAGCACCCTCAGGAACAATATGTGCAGTATTGGACAGGGCATTTTATGCAGGTAGCAGAAGTTTTATTTATAAGCCGGGAGCTGCAGTGTTAAGTTGCCGCAGAGCCGGTTCTACAGCTGCATTTGATGTTTTGAATAAGTATTTTACAATCAGTAATATGCCTATTGTTTCATCAGGTTATTGGAATATGGTTCATGGTGCAAAAGCTGAGGATGTTCTTAAGGATGAAGAGGGCCTTCAGGTTATGCGAACCTTAGGAAAAAATATGGCGTGGCTCCTTAAATGCATCGAAGCAGGTAAAGAAAACGGATTTCCCCGACCTGAAGCTGAGCCTAAAATACGCACCAATTTTATCAGATAATTGATTTTTTATTACTGTGGTGGTATACTTAAAAAGTAAAATAAATGATTATAATAAACCGAAAGGATTGTTTTTATGAACGATATAAATGCTCTTTATTCCCGTTGGTGCGAAAAGGCTGTTCTTGATGCGGATTTGCAGGATGAACTTAAAGCTATTGCAGGCGATGAGGAAGCGATACTTGACCGTTTTTATAAAAATCTCGAATTCGGCACTGGTGGTCTTCGCGGTGTTATTGGCGCAGGTACCAACCGAATGAATGTCTACACAGTAGGTCAGGCAACTCAGGGCCTTGCAGATTATCTTAATGAGACTTTTGAAGAGCCTTCTGTTGCTATTGCATATGATTCTCGCATTAAATCCGATGCTTTTGCTGAGTGTGCCGCAGGGGTCCTTGCCGCAAACGGAATAAAAGTTTATATTTACCCTGAGCTTATGCCAACTCCTATGCTTTCGTTTGCAGTTAGGCGCTTGGGCTGCTCATCGGGTATTGTGCTTACTGCAAGCCACAACCCATCGAAATATAACGGGTTTAAATGTTATGATCCCAGAGGCTTTCAGATTACCGATGAAGCTGCCGCTAAAACCTACGAATATATGAAAAAGGTTGATATGTTTGATGGTGTTAAGCGTATGAGCTTCGAAGATGCTCTTGCAGATGATTATGTTGATTACATTGAGGATTGGCTTAAGGATGAATTTATAGAGAACGTTCTTAACTGTTCTGTTAATAAAGATGTTGTAAAAAAATCAGGAATTAAGGTTCTTTATACACCTCTTAACGGTACAGGTAACAAACCTGTACGCCGTGTTTTGAAGAAGCTTGGAGTAAGTGAGCTTCAGGTTGTAAAATCTCAGGAAAAACCGAATGGCAATTTCCCGACTTGCCCTTATCCGAACCCTGAAATTCGCCAGGTATTTGAAGAGGGACTAAAAATGACAGAGGAATTCCCTGCTGATATTATGATTGCCACCGACCCGGATTGCGACCGTGTTGGTATAGCAGTTCGCGATAATGGCGAATACAAGCTTATGACGGGTAATGAGGTAGGGGCAATGCTTTGCGAATACCTTTTAACTCAACTCAAGGAAAAAGGAAAATTACCCGAAAAACCGGTTATTGTTAAAACAATCGTTACGACCCCTCTTATTTCCGCAATTTGCAAAGAATATGGTGCTGAAATGGCAGACCTTCTTACAGGCTTTAAGTATATAGGAGAGCTTGTAACAGAGCTTGAGGAAAAAGGCGAGGATAGCCGTTATGTTCTCGGTCTTGAAGAAAGCTACGGTTACCTTACAGGTACCCATGCTCGCGATAAAGATGGTGTTAATGCTGCTATGATTATTTGCGAAATGGCAGCCTTTTATAAATCTCAGGGTATAACTCTTTGGCAGTTTATGAACAGCATTTATGAAAAATACGGCTATTTCTTTAACCAGCTTGATAACTATGCCTTTGAGGGTGCTGCAGGAATGCAGAAAATGACAGATATGATGGATTCGCTTCGTAATGATCCTCCTGCAGAAATTTGTGGCAGTAAAGTTGTTTGGGTAGGTGATTATAAAACCGGCAAAACAACAGATGGTGAAACAGGTCTACCAAAATCAAATGTTCTTTCTTACAGAATGGAGAGCGGCGATACAGTTATTGTAAGACCTTCAGGCACAGAACCCAAAATCAAAATTTATATTACTGCTAAGGCATCTTCAAGAGAGGAAGCGGAAGCAAAGCTTTTAAAGATTTCTTTAAGCGTTAAAGAGCTTCTCGGTATTGAATAAATGTTTTCAAAAAAGTTTATTAGAGTGCTCTGTATAATCCTTGCCGTCTTAATGGCGTTGAGCGTTGGAGCAGTAGTATTTACAGCAATATTATAATAAAGAGAAACGGCTTTACCGAAAAATCGGTAAAGCCGTTTCTTATAATTTAACCAATCATCCAGTGAAAAAATTCTTCAAACAGCGTAACCATAAGTTTCATAACATTATAGAAGCTTGTCATTTCCCTAACATCCTTAAAGGCTTCTTCAATAGGTGTTCCTTCTTTTGTAACAGGGAAGAATGTTTGATGAACTGTGTCATTTTGCAAGAATTGCGGGTATTGCTCCAAATCGAATACAGTTATTTGAGTATCGCTCGTGTGCATAAGGTTATACATAATTCCGTGTCCGTCGTGAGTAGTGGAGTGGAGCATATCCTTAATAAACCAAGTGCATTCGGGAAGTATGCAGGTTGAGGCGTCAATCATTCTGTCGGGTGACATAAAGTTTTTATCAGTATGGTTAGCTTGCTTGTAATCTTGGGGAAGCGTTTCGCCTATGGGTGCGCAGGTTGCGCCTAAGGATGCATAAACTGTGTCAACCGTGCCGTCAGATGTGTTTTTATAAGCAGTAACAAGAGGCGTTCTTTGCATATTATACCCTGCAATAATATAAATATTTGTTCCTACCGCTTGAGCATCCTTTAAAAGCTCCTCTGCTTTTTGCTGAACCTCATAGTGGTAATAATCAATTTTTTCAATAACACCTGAATGTTCATTTTCATCAAGCTTCATAAATGATTTACCGGTTTCGTAATATTCATCAGGAACGAAGCTCCATATACCGGGCATTGTGCCGAAAATAGGAATGAGGGCTTCATCAAAAACTCTGTCCTTAAGGTTGATAACAACATTATCTACAACCCCTAAAAGATCGTCCCATACTCCGCCCGCTTCAAGCATTTCTATAAGTGTGTAGAGGAAGCCTGCAAGAAAATCAGAATCCATTGAGGGTAGCGCACCTTCTGCATATCGAATAAGTGCATCTTTGTTTATTTCAAAAAGGCCATTGTAAAGCTCGCCTGCAACGGCAGTACCTTGTAAAGGACAATTTTGGAAAATAATGTTTTCTATATCGGCAGAGCCGTAAAGTCTTAAATAAGCAAGGGTTGTAACACCGCCCATGCTGGAGGCTCTCATGCGCACAGTATTATGACCGGTAATCTCTTTAACCTCTTGAATGAATTGATAAAGATCTTTTGCATTTTCGATTGGGTCAACGCGGAAATCGTATCCATAATAATAGCTGTAATCATCTCCGTGGTCTGCTGAATCCGGGTGAAATTCCTCGGAGGTAACTCTTTCGTGAGAGTTGCCGTTGTTATCCATTGCAAGCATACCAAAGGATGCATTAACGCAACTTAAAAGAACATCACCGAAAGCATCGTAATTCTTTGTTAAAACAAGGTCGCTTACTGCAGGCACAAGGGGAGCAAAATCTTTTAAGATATCTGCGGTTTCGGGTCTGAAAAGTGTACGCTCGTTTTCAGTTCCGGCATCAAGAAAAACATAACCGCTTCCTAATGCAGCAACGTAAATAATGGGTGATTCACCGCATTTGCACGAACCATCTGCCGCAAAGCATGGAAGAATACCGCAAGCTGTAACAAGAATTGCTAAAATTACAGATAGAAACTTTTTCAAAAAAATCGCTCCTTTAATAAAGTGTTAACATAATATTAACACATATTGGATTTAAATAAAAGTGTGCAAAGTTTATAAAATTAAAATATCCTTTTTATCATAGTTTACATATTAAAAATGATGTGTTAAAATAATCAAAATAATATATAATCAGGGGTTGTTATGGCTTATTCTTCCTTTTCATCGGTTTACGATGAACTAACTTTAAATGTAGACTATATAAAAAGAGCTGAATATATTATGAATATTCTTGCAGATAATAATATTAAAAATGGTCTCCTTTTAGATCTCGCTTGTGGCACAGGTTCTCTTTCAGTTGAGTTTTCAAAGAAGGGCTTTGAGGTTATCGGAACAGATGCTTCGCCTGATATGCTTATGGTTGCTCGGGAAAAGGCTTGCGAAGCAGGAGAAAGTATTCTTTTCTTATGCCAAAAAATGCAGGAAACAGATCTTTATGGTACTGTAAAAGCAATAGTTTGTTCTTTAGATAGCATTAACCATCTTGGTAGCCTTGAGGAAATGGATAAAACCTTCCGAGTGCTTAAAAACTTCATTGATGATGGCGGAATAATGGTTTTTGATGTTAATACCATATATAAGCATCAAAATGTTTTAGCAAATAACACTTTTGTTTACGATGAAAAAAATGTTTATTGTGTTTGGCAGAATTCATTGATGGCAGATGGTGTTACTGTAAATATTAACCTGGATTTTTTTATAAAAAATGAAACTGGTAAATATGAACGTTTTAATGAGAATTTTAAAGAAACGGCATTTACTGATGAGGCGATTACAAAATCTGCTGTTAATGCAGGTTTTAAGGTTATAAATCGCTATGCAGAGCTAACAAGAAACAGCCCCACAGCGAATACTGAAAGGGTATATTATGTTTTACGGAGAGAATATTGATGGATAATTTAATGTATCTTAAAAGCGGAACTGATATAAGAGGAACCGCAGTAGAAAAAAACGGCAAAAAAGTTGATTTAACTGATGATAGGTTAATGAGCATAGCCTCCTCATTTGTTTGGTTTTTAAGAAAAAAGCTAAATAAAGAAAACTTAAGTATATCAATTGGTTATGATTCCAGGGTTTCTTCTGAGCGTATATGCTCCGTTGTTACAAAAACCATTTTGTCTTTAGGGGTTAAAGTTTTTGATTGCGGGCTTTCCTCAACTCCTTCAATGTTTATGTCCGTTATAAATTTTGGTATTGATGCGGCAATTGAAATAACCGCAAGCCATTTACCGATGGAAATGAACGGATTAAAATTCTTTACAAAAGATGGTGGTTTTTCGGGTAACGATATTAAAGGAATTCTTGAATATGCTCAAAATAACCCATATAGCATACAGGAGCAGGATTGCTCTGCAGAAAAGCTTAACAATATGGAGAAATACTGCTCTGACCTATGCGATATGATTAAACAGGGCGTTGAATCACCGGATTACGAGAAGCCTCTTAAGGGTTTAAAAATAGTTGTTGATGCAGGTAACGGAGTAGGCGCCTTTTACGTTGAAAAGGTTTTAAAGGTTTTGGGTGCTGATACCGATGGTAGTAGGTTTTTAGAGCCTGACGGAAGCTTTCCGAATCATATTCCTAACCCCGAAAATGCAGTCGCAATGAGGTCAATTTGTGAAGCTGTAAAAGAATCGAAAGCAGATATGGGCATTATTTTTGATACCGATTGCGACAGAGCTGCTTGCGTTGATAAAAATGCCAATGAAATTAACCGTAATAAGCTTGTTGCATTAGCTTCATATATTGCTTTGAAGGATTGCAGGGGCGGTGTTGTTGTTACCGATTCTGTAACAAGTGACGGGCTTTCCGAATTTATCGAAAAAGATTTAGCGGGAGTTCACCACCGTTTCAAGCGCGGATATAAAAATGTAATTGACGAGGCAATACGAATTCAAAAAGAGGGGAAACTTGCCCCTCTTGCTATAGAAACCTCTGGCCATGCCGCTTTCAGCGAGAACTATTATCTTGATGATGGAGCTTATCTTATCACCAGAATAATAATTGAAGCCGCAAAGCTGAAAAAGCAGGGAAGGGCAATAGATGATATTATTAAAAATCTAAAAACTCCCTTAGAGGAAAAGGAAATAAGATTTACAATCAATCTTTCTGATTTTAAGGAATATGGCTTAAATGTTATTTATGATTTTAAAACTCTTTGTGAGGGTACAGATGGAATAACGGTTGCTCCTGTAAATTACGAGGGTGTAAGAGTTAATTTTAATTCAACTCTTGGTGACGGTTGGCAACTTCTTCGTATGAGTGTTCACGAACCCTTACTTGTTTTAAATTGCGAAAGCAATAAGCAGGGCGGAGTAAACCAAATGCTTGAGTTTTTTCAAAATTTTATCGAAAAATACAAAGAAATTGATAATTCAAAACTATAAATGAAAGCACTTAGTCATTCAGGCTAAGTGCTTTTTTATGTATCAATATTTGCTTTTTTTGCTTGTTTGCTTTGGTTTTTTCTTTCTATCTTATATTTTTTTCCGTCTTTAATAAAATTCTCACCTGTTTGCTTGAAATGAAAGGGAACGCCTTTTTTTATGCATTGCTCTCTTATGTGTAAAATCCAATTATAATTGCATTCTCTTGCTCCGATTCCGCTTTCGCCTCCGCAGGAAACCTGCAAAATTGAGCTATCAAGAAATTTTTCTAAATCGATATCAGTCAAAAGAGGTTCGCAACCTATAAACTTATATTTAATAGGTGCAGCTTTGAAAATCGGTAGGCGGATATCGCATTGCAGTTGGTTTTCAATAGTGCAGATTATGCCAACATTTTTGTATCCGTTACCCCAATCCTCCGGTATACATTCATTAAATCTTGCGATTCTTTTAGTGATAATCATAAAGAAAATATCCGAGCGCTCCTTTATTATTTTCCAAGCTTCATTGCGCCATATATCCGCTTCTTCAAGAAAAAAATCGGAGGTCATACAAGTGAATAGGGTAGTTCCCGACTCAATTTTATAGGTACCGTCTTTTTTCTTTTTCAAGGGTAAATCAAAATCCTTGTTTTTTTCTATAATCGAAGCATCTTTTCCAATGGATTCGTCGCGCCTGTAAACATAGCAGTTTTTACATCCCTCGGAATATTTTTTACACCCGTGCCACGGATTCCAACAACCATCCATATTAAGCTTCCTCTTTCTGTTTGCGCGATTCAATTTCCTTGAGATTTGCTTTGAATTCGCGTTTAATCCAAACAAACGAAAGAATCCATGCGCCTAAAATTGCTAAAACGATATCAATTCTTCCGAGTGGAAAAAGAGAAACTATAAAGAAGAAGGTTTGTGTAGCGAGGTTTTGAACTCTCAAAATCATTAAAAGCCATTCCAAAACAATTATCATTCTGCAAAAAGGCAAAACGCAAACAACCGACCAACAAAGGCAAGCTGTTTGGGGCGCCCAGTTTTTCGGAAGCTTCCACATCATTGGAACATATTTATCTGCATCACCATAGTTTATAAGCGATAAGAACCTTTTAAAATCTGTTTCATTTGTAACCGGTGATTTGTATTTTACAAAGGCATAATAAGACATAAAAATATAACCAACAAACGTGATAGCGTTAATAATTATAAGTCCTGACCAGCCGAAGTTCATCATATCATAAAGAGGATTACCTTCTAATAAAAGGTTAGGGGTTGCTATATATGTGAATAAAAGGTCCAGTATTATTGTTGTAAGGTATGCCGCGCAGGAAAGATAAAATTTCTTTTTTCCGCTCATATAATCACCTCTGTTTTAATTTTACCATTTTCTTTTATATATTTGCAATACTTTTTCACAAACCTGCGTTTTTTCCGTAAAATAATATGAGGTGATAAGCATTGACTACTCTTAATAATGTTAATATAGGCGACTGTGCCCTTATAAAATCAATAAAAACAACCGATGCCTTAAAACAAAGGCTTTATGATATCGGAATGACACCCGAAACTGTTGTTAAAGTGCTTCACCAAAGTCCTTCGGGTAATCCGAGAGCTTACCTTGTGAGAGGTTCTGTAATAGCAATAAGAAATGTTGATGCAGAAAAAATAATTGCTGAGGTGGTGTCTGATGGATAAAAGCGAGGTTACCGTTGCTTTAGCAGGTAATCCTAATGTGGGTAAAAGCACGGTTTTTAATGCCCTTACAGGTTTAAAACAGCATACAGGTAATTGGACGGGGAAAACCGTTGATTTGGCTAGCGGCACTTTTAATATATCCGAAAAAACAATAAAAATGGTGGATATTCCGGGTACT
Source organism: Acutalibacteraceae bacterium (assembly GCA_045604445.1). Taxonomy (GTDB): domain Bacteria; phylum Bacillota; class Clostridia; order Oscillospirales; family Acutalibacteraceae; genus DTU089. The sequence goes on along the minus strand of JAZUOA010000056.1, from coordinate 2,631 downwards.
TATTCATTGAAGCCCCATTCAGCAGAGGAGGTAGTCGCCAGCGATTATATTTGCTATGGCGGTGCAGATTCAGTTGCTGTTGTTTGCGATGCTACAAATTTGCAACGCAACCTTTACCTTGTTTTGCAAATTATCGAAACGGGCATCCCTACTGTTGTTTGTGTTAATATGCTGGATGAAGCGAGAAAGAAAAAAATAGTTATAGATTTATCGTTACTTGCCCACGAATTAGGTGTAAGAGTTGTGGGGACATCTGCAAGAAACGGCAGGGGGTTACAAGATTTAAAGGAAGCCGTATCCTGTGCATATGAACAAAATCCGATTAAAATTAAATATTCGCCGGAGCTTGAATCTGCTATGGAGTATATAATTCCTGTCTTGAAAAAAGCGCAAATTATGAATGCAGATGCTCGTTGGTTGGCATTAAGGCTTTTGGAGGGTGAAAAAGAGGCGGAAAATTATATTTTTACAAAAACAAACATTTCAAATATCTTAAGGGAAGAAATCAGGTGTTCGTTGGAAAATGCTTTGAATTATTTAGCTGAAAAGGGTATATCAAAGCATGATATTTCTGAAATCATTTCTGTTAATTTGTATGATTATGCACAAACAATAGCTGAAAAAGTTATTGTTCATGATTCAGGTGAATCAAAAATCACAAAAGCCGAAAAGATTTTTACAAAAGGTCTTACCTCCTATGTTGTTATGTTTTTGATGCTGTGCGTAATATTCTTTATTACTATTAAAGGAGCTAATTATCCGTCAGCGTGGCTTTCTCAGTTGTTTTTTAAAGCAGAGGATTATCTCTTAACCTTTTCTCAAAGAATAAATATGCCTGTTTTTTTACAGGGAATGCTTATATCAGGCGGGTTTCGCGTTTTGGGGTGGGTTGTATCCGTGATGCTTCCTCCCATGGCAATTTTCTTTCCTTGTTTTACTCTTTTAGAGGATTTAGGTGTTTTGCCAAGAGTGGCGTATGTTCTTGATAATCGCTTTTATAAGGCTAATACATGCGGAAAGCAGGCGCTGACTATTTGCATGGGATATGGTTGTAATTGTGTCGGTGTTTCGGGTGCAAGGATTATTGATTCAAAAAGGGAGCGCTTGATTGCGATTCTTACAAATACTTTAACTCCTTGTAATGGTAAGTTTCCTGCTATTATAACTTTGATATCTTTGTTTTTTGCTGATGGTGGAATGTTAAATGCTATTGTATTGGCTTTGATTATTGTTTTAAGCCTTGCTCTATCTCTTGGGGTCTCAAATGCTTTATCTAAAACAATTTTGAAGGGAGAACCCTCCCATTATATTTTAGAACTGCCACCTTTTAGAAAACCGCAAATTACAAGAGTAATTTTAAACTCTGTTTTTGACAGAACAATTGTAATTTTATTAAGGGCAGTTGCTGTGGCGTTTCCTGCAGGTGTGATTATCTGGCTTTTGGCGAACATAAAAAATGGAGATTTATCGCTTTTATCAAAGGTTAATAATATCTTTGAACCATTAGGTAATTTAATGGGATTGGATGGAGAAAGCCTTGCAGCCTTTTTCTTGGGTATTCCTGCCAACGAAATAGTCTTACCTATTGCGCTCATGTCATATTTAAAAGAAGGTGAGCTGGCTACTTTTGAAAACTTTGCTTTAATCAAAGAGGTTTTGCTTGCAAATAGTTGGAATATAAAAACTGCGATTTGTTTTATAATTTTTTCTGTTGTTCATTTTCCGTGCGCAACTGCTCTTACAACGGTTTACAAAGAAACAAAAAGCTTTAAATGGACTATTTTATCATTTATTATTCCTTGTGTTTTGGGTATTATCCTTTGTATAGCGGTAGCTTCCATTCTCGGAATAATAATAAATTAAAAAATTTTAGTGAAAACACTTGCTTTTTCTGTTTTGTTGTGGTATCATTCTTTCGCTAATGTGTTAAAAAGTTTAAAGAGGTGAATACAATGAAAGAAGGACTTCATCCCAAATACGGCGCAACACAGGTTAAATGTGCATGCGGCGCAGTTCTTGAAACAGCTTCCACAAAAGAAGGTATGCGTGTTGATATCTGTTCAAAATGCCACCCGTTCTTCACAGGCAAACAGAAGCTTGTTGACACCGGCGGACGTGTTGAAAGATTCAATAGAAAATATAACCTCTCTAAGTAAGTTATATCTGCTTGATAAGTCGGTGAGTTATCACCGACTTTTTGCGTTTTAAAGGACTGTTTTTATTATGAGTGATTCATATAAAACTCTCGCAAGAGAAGCCTGCGATGAGTATATAGTTAAACATTCACGTTTTATAGGGTACGCAAAGCCTGTTAAAACCGAAAAAGAAGCTGTTGATTACATCAACGAAATATCAAAAAAGCATTGGGATGCAAAGCATAATGTTTATGCATATTCCATACGTGAAGGCGGAATAAAACGCTATTCCGATGATGGTGAGCCTCAGGGCACAGCCGGTATGCTGGTTCGTAATGTTATTCTACAGGAAGATATTCCCGTCGGCGTTGTTGTTGTAACCCGTTATTTCGGCGGTATTCTTTTAGGTGGTGGGGGACTTGTACGTGCCTACACTCATTCTGCCAAAATCGGCATAGATGCGGCAGAGATAATAACCCTTTCAAAATGGACTGTT
>JAZUOA010000055.1:0-2753 GCA_045604445.1 Acutalibacteraceae bacterium | reverse complement strand
GATAGGGGATTGTGTAATATTCACCATCATTGAAAAATCGATGGCTTGTTCCCGTGCCTGAAGGGTTGTGAATATCAATATCATAATTGCCGAGAGCAATTGAATCATCGAATCGGGTGCAATTGATTATTTCATCACCTGTTAAAATATGAACACCTTTAAGCTTTCTGCTTTCCCTGATACCTATATCAATAGCAATTGAAATCAAAGCGCTTTCTTGAAATGCGTTTGAATTCTCTTTTAAGAAAGCTATGAGCTCGTGAATCTGCTTTCGGGCTATAACCTCAGCTTTGCTAACATCAAAAGGGTTGGTTGGGTCAAGCATTACAACCCGGGTAGAATTGAAATGCAAAACATCTTCCCCAACGCCAAAGAAAACAAGAATGTTTTCTCTCGGATTTGTGATTTCGCCTTTTGCCTGTTTTTCTTTATAAAGCTCTTGTAAGCGTGGTCTTTCCTCTGTGAAAAGGTCAAGGTCAACTCCGCTCATACGAAAGCAGGTTGTCATAGGTTGGCAAAGATTATCACTTTCTCTGCCTAACTGAAAATCACAACCTGCAAGGTAGAATAATTCACCGTCACCGGTAGCATCAATGAAAAAATCTGCCTCAGCTGTGATTTTCTTACCTTTAGAGGTAATATCAATTTGAGTTATTTTTCGATTCTCTGTTTTAACATCATAAGCTACACCGTGAAATAGAACATCAACTCCTGCTTCAGCAGTCATATCATCAAGAACTATCTTAAAGTATTCGGAATTGAATTCGTGGTCCTTGCAGTCATCAACATATTTATCATGGCGCTCTTTCATTTCCTTGAAAATGCCTTGTGAAAGATAATTCCTTTCAACATTTTTGTCCCAATATGGTTTTGTCCAATAGGGCATAAAAGGGTAAACAAGGTTATTTGCAATAGCTCCTCCAAGGCAACCCGATTTTTCTACAAGCAAAACTTTAAGCCCTTCGCGGGCGGCACTTACTGCAGCAGCAACACCGCTGAGACCACCGCCTGCAATCACAAGATTGTATTTCATGAAATCCACTACCTTTTTTATGATGTTTATTAGCTTGATTATACCACCACTTATATTCAAAAACAAATAGTTTTAAATTATAGCATACTCTTGTAAGATTTCAGTGGATATGTTATAATTACCTATGTATGATATTTACTATTATGAAAGAAGTGAATAATATGGTAAAAAACTATGATGCAGTTGTTGTCGGTGCAGGTAATGGCGGTCTTGTGGCAGCTGCGCGCCTTGCAAAAGAAGGGAAAAAAACATTGCTCGTTGGGCGTCACAACTTGCCCGGTGGTTTTGCAACAAGCTTCGTAAGGGGCAGATTTGAATTTGGAGCATCCCTCCATGAGCTTTGCGGTGTTGGCTCTATTACAGGTAAATCACCCTTGCAGAAAATTTTTCAAGAGGTTGGTGCGGCAGATAAAATAGAGTGGGTTTCCCTTGATGAAGCATTCAGAGTGATTACGTTGGATGAAAATTGCGACTATTCAATGCCTTTGGGTAAAGAGGCTTTCATAGCAAAGCTTGAGGAATATGACCCCGGTTCATCAGCTGTAGTTACAAGAATTTTTGATCTTATTGAGAGCATTGAAAAAACCTTGGACTTTGTAAGCGATATCCAGGATTTCAAGCCCTCAATGATAAAAGAAATTTTCTCTGAGCACACAGATTTTCTTAAGGTGGCAAACTACTCTGTTGATGAGGTGCTTAAATCTTTAGGTGCAAGTCAGAAAACAAGAGATATCATCAATGCTTATTGGTGCTATCTTGGTCAGCCTACAGATGAACTTAATGTTATTCACTATTTCACAATGCTTCATGCATATATCATCGATGGTGCCGTTATACCGAGAGGCAGAAGCCATCAGATAAGCACAGCATTGCTTGAAGCGTTTACCGAAAATGGTGGCGATGCTTGGTTTAACACAAGCGTTAAAAAAATTATTGTTAAAAATGGTGTGGCATCAGGCGTTGAGCTTGATGACGGTACACAGATAAATGCAAAAGCTGTTATTTGCAACGCTTCACCATATAACGCTTTCACAAAGCTTATAGATGAAAAGGAAATTCCCGAAAAGCTTAAAAAGGAAGTTAATGCTAAAACATTAAGCGCGAAAGGCTTTGCAGTATTTTTAGGGCTTACCCGCTCTGCAGATGAATTGGGTCTTAATAACCACACCTATTTCATTTATCCCACTAACGATAACAGAAAGTGCTACGAACTCAGCAAAAAGTTAGAGACCAATGATGTTCAGGCAACAGTTTGCCTTAACAGAGCCTTTGATGATTGTTCACCTGAAGGCAGAAGCATTCTCTATATGACATCTATTTTTGCAGGGGATGAATGGAGTAAGGTTTCTGTTGCAGATTACTATAAAACAAAAATTTCTTTTGCTGAAAAAATGATAGATAATTTTGAAAAAGCAACCGGTGTTAAAATCAGAGATTACATAGAAGAAATTGAAGTATCAACACCTATGACCTATGCCCGTTACACAGATGCTCCTGCAGGTACTATTTATGGCTACGAAGCAACAAAGGAAGACGGCATCGTAAAAAGAATTGTTTTTGATATGATAGATAAAGGCATTCAGGGTCTTTACTTTGCCGGCGGTTACACCACAAGGCATATGGGTTATTCACCCAGCTATACAACCGGTGATATGGCACCAAAGGCTGCGGTACTTGCTATGGAAAAGGAGGCAAAGTAAATGAGTAAGAAAAAATTCTC
>JAZUOA010000054.1:0-5392 GCA_045604445.1 Acutalibacteraceae bacterium | reverse complement strand
TATCCTGATAGATTTTTTGATGTAGGTATTGCTGAAGAGCACGCTATTCCTTTCTCTTTAGGTCTTTCTAAAAATGGGATGGTTCCTGTTTTTGTAGTTTATTCTACATTTCTCCAAAGGTGTTATGATCAACTTATGCATGATTTTGCGCTCCAAAAAAGCAAAATGATTATTGCAGTTGACAGAGCCGGCATAGTAGGAGATGACGGAGAAACTCATAATGGTATTTATGATACCGCGTTTTTCAACGGGATTCCCAATATCAAGGTTTATTCACCTTCATATTATTGTGATTTAAATAAAGCCTTTGTTAACACGCTTTATCACAGTGATGGTCCCAGCGTTATTCGTTATCCAAGAGGTTCAGAACCGTTTAAACCCGAATGGTATGATTGTTCCGGTAATGATTTTGATGTTTATGGCGATGAGGATGCCGACACTGTAATTATTACTTATGGCAGAATTTTTGCAGAAAGTGTAAAAGCTTATGAGCAATTAAAAGCAAATGGGAAAAAAGTTAAACTTATAAAGCTTAATTTAATTGTGCCGATTCCTCATGATGCCGTAAACGAAGCGAAGAAAAGTAAAAATGTATTCTTTTTTGAAGAGGGTATAAAAAGCGGTGGTGTTGGTGAAAGTTTTGCTACCGTTTTATTGGAAAAGGGCTTTAACCGGAAATATGTTTTAACTGCTTTCCCTGATTGCTTTGTTAAGCAGGGTAAAACTGATAAAATATTGATGAAATACAACCTTGATTGTCAAGGTATGTTAAAAGTTATTTCCCAAAATGCGGAGGAAAATAATGAGTGATAAAAAAAGGCTTGATATAGTTCTTTTTGAGCGTGGCTATGCAGAAAGCCGTGAAAAAGCTAAGGCTTTAATAATGTCGGGAATTGTTTATATTAATGATCAAAAGGAAATAAAAGCCGGTAGAGATATAAAACCCGATGATATTGTTGAGGTAAGGGGAAGCGCTTTAAAATATGTAAGCCGCGGAGGCTTAAAGCTTGAAAAAGCAATGGAATCCTTTCCTATAGATTTAAAAGGCAAAATATGTATGGATATAGGCGCCTCAACAGGAGGATTTACCGATTGTATGTTGCAAAATGGAGCGTTAAAAGTTTATTCAATTGACGTTGGTTATGGTCAGCTTGCTTGGAAACTTCGCAGTGATGAGCGCGTTGTTAATATGGAAAGAACAAATTTCAGATATGTAACAAAAGAACAGATTCCTGAAGATGTTGATTTTGCATCAGTTGATGTTTCATTTATATCCCTCGAAAAGATTTTACCTGTTATGTATAATCTTCTTAAAGATAGCGGTGAGGCTGTTTGTCTTATAAAGCCTCAGTTTGAAGCAGGTCGCGAAAATGTTGGAAAAAAAGGCGTTGTAAGAGACCCTGCCGTTCATTTAAGCGTAATTGAAAAAATTGCTGCATTTGCCAATGATAATGCGTTTGCGGTTTTAGGTTTAGAACATTCACCTGTGAAAGGCCCCGAAGGAAATATTGAATATCTGATGTACATAAAAAAATGTTCAGAACCCCAAAAATCAAATGAAGTGATTTCAACTGCCGGCGAGCTTGTTGAACGCTCCCATCTTGTTCTTGATAGGTGAACTTATGAGATTTTTTGTTATACCTAATATGACAAGGGCAAATGCCTTTGATGTAACTAAGGCTTTGCTTGATGAGATTTGCATTATAGAAGGAACTGCAATAATTGATGAAAATGCTAAATCATTTTTTGATGATATTGATGGTTTATATTTCGCGAATGCAAGTGAAATAAAAAATTGTGATGCTGTTATTTCCGTAGGCGGTGACGGCTCTTTTATAAATGCCGCAAAAAAAGCAACTGAATATAATAAACCTATTTTATGTATAAATGCCGGAAAACTAGCTTATTTAGCTTGCCTTGAAAGTGATGAACTAAGTCTTTTGTCAAAAGTTTCTAAGGGTGAATTTGTTACTGAGAAGCGAATGATGCTTGATGTGTCGATTGTTGACAAAAGCGGTAAAATATTATATCATTCAAGTTGCATAAACGATGCAGTTGTATCGCGGAGCGGTGTTATAAGAATTATGAAGCTATCTGTTTCCTGTAATGGTGCACCGCTAATTCAATATATGGCTGATGGAGCAATTTTTTCAACTCCCACAGGTTCAACTGCATATTCTCTTTCTGCAGGCGGTCCGATAGTTGAGCCTGAGATTGAGAGCATATTGCTTACTCCTGTTTGTCCTCATAGCGTTTTTTCCCGTTCAGTTTTGTTAAATGGCGATTCTAAGCTTGAGGTTGTTCATGATAATAGTGGAGAGGCAATCCTGTCTTGTGATGGTCAACAGGCAGTTAATATTCCTGAAGGTGCCGTGGTTAAGGTTAGCCGTTCAGATAAAAATGCATCTTTCATAAAAATTAAGGGCGATACTTTTATCGATATTCTTAATAAAAAAATATCAGGTTAGGGTGAATGTGATGAAAAAGAAAAGGCATAAACTGATTCTTGATTTAATATCTCAATATGATATTGGTACTCAGGAGGAGCTTCTTGCTCTTTTACGAGATAAGGGTTGCGATGTAACTCAGGCAACAGTTTCCAGAGATGTTAAAGAGCTTCGTCTTCTTAAAACGCTTGGTTCGAATGGTATATATAAATATGCTGTTGAGCGTGCTAATGACACCGGTTATACCGGTATGTTTGATGCTCTTTTTCAAAGCGCTATGACTAAAGTTGATTATGCAGGTAACATTTGTGTTATTAAATGCTCGCCCGGTCTTGCAGGTGCGGCGTGTGCTACAATTGATGCGATGAATGTTAACGAGGTTGTTGGCACTATTGCAGGCGACGATACCATTTTTATGCTTTGCCGTACTTCAGATGAAGCTCATGGTGTTGCAGAAGCGCTTAACAGAATGATTGGAAGATAAATTATATTTAGGGTGAAATGCTATGCTCTCCGTTTTAAAAATTGAGAATATCGCTATTATCGAAAGCGCCGAGATTGAATTTTCAAGGGGCTTTAATGTGTTAAGCGGTGAAACGGGTGCAGGTAAATCAATTATTTTAGACTCTATAAACGCAGTGCTTGGGTTTCGTACCTCTCGCGAGTTAATCAGAACGGGAGCAGACGAAGCGAGGGTTACTGCGTTATTTTCGTGTGTCGGAAGAAATGTTGAGGCTTGCTTAAATAAATTGGGCATTCCCTTATCTGAAGATAAGACTCTTTTAATATCAAGGGTTATTGGTGCTGAAAGAAATGTTTGTAAGGTTAATAATGCTCTCACAAATGTTTCAGCATTAAGAGAGATAGGCTCTGAGCTTATAAGTATACATGGTCAGCAGGATAATCGCGAGCTTTTGAATAATGAAACACATATCCACTATATTGATTCTATGGTTGATGATAAAACAATTTTCAGTGAATATAGTGAGTTGTATAAAGCACTTGAAGAGTTGAAAAGGCAAATTAAAGCTCTTTCAGGTGATAAGGCAGAAAAGGCTCGTAAAATTGATATTCTTTCTTTTCAAATTGATGAACTTGAAAAAGCGGATATTGTTGCGGGTGAGTGGGTTCAATTAAAAAATCGCAGAAGTGAGCTTCAAAATTTTGAAAAAATACAAGCCTCCTTGAATGGTGCTTATTCTGCTCTTAACGGTGATGATAATTTTACAGGTGCTGTTGAAATGGTTTCGGGTGCAGTTCGCGAGTTATCTGCTGTTTCGGGTGTAAGTGAAGATATGCAAGCTCTTTATGTTAAGCTTAATGACCTCTACTATGAATTAGCTGACACTTCGGACAGTATTCGCCAATGTATTAGTGATGACGGTTATTCTCAGGCTGAGCTTGAAGATATTGAAAGCCGCATTGATTTGCTTTATAAACTGAGTAAAAAATACGGCGAATCTGAAGATGAGATGCTCATTTACCTTGACAACGCAAAAAAAGAGCTGAACGATATATCTTTTTCTGATGAAAGGCTTGAAGAATTAAATTCTGAGTATGATAAATTATTTTTAAGAGTAACTTCTTTGGCTAAAGATATTTCAGATATTCGTAAAAAAACTGCAAAAGAGTTTTCAGAAAAGGTTTGCGAAGAATTAAAGTATTTAGATATGCCAAATGTTCAGTTTCTTGTTGAATTTGGTGATAAAGAGCTTTCCGAAAACGGAATTGATATGGCTGAATTCTTAATTTCTGCAAATGTGGGTGAAAAACCGAAGCCCCTTGCAAAAATTGCAAGCGGTGGTGAGCTTTCAAGAACTATGCTTGCGTTAAAAACGGTAATGGCCCATAAGGATAAAATTGAAACAATGATTTTTGATGAAATTGATTCCGGTGTAAGTGGCAGAGCAGCAGTTAAAGTTGCAAATAAATTGAAAAAGGTTTCCAATGGCAAGCAGGTGCTTTGTGTTACTCATCTCGCTCAACTTATGGCTTATGCTGATAACCACTATCTCATAGAGAAAGAAGTTGATTCAGGAAAAACCTATACTAAGGTTACACCTCTTGATATAAATGGTAGGAAAAATGAAATTGCTCGTATAACAAGCGGTGGGGAAATTACTGAAATTCAGCTACAAAATGCTGAGCAAATGATTTTAAATGCAAGGGAAGATGTGTAGATGAAATTTGGAGTTTGCAGAGGACTAGATGACTTTGAAGCCATGAAATTCGCTTCGCAGATTGGTATTGATTATTGGGAATGTGGTTTTGGCAGCCTTGCTTGCTTTGACGATGACAAAATCGCTTTGTGTAATGCGAAATTGTCTGAATACTCAATACCATTGAGAGTTGCCAATGGTTTTCTTCCCGGTCATTTAAATGTTGTTGGTGAAAATATAGATTATGTTGCATTAACTGAATATCTTGATAAAGGCTTTGAAAGAGCAAAAGCTTTTGGTGTAGAAAAAGTTGTTTTCGGTAGCGGTAAGGCTCGTAGCTTTGATAACGGCTTTTCTATTGATAAAGCAAAAGAGCAATTGGCTTTTTTCCTTTCAGAATATGCATCACCGAGAGCAAAAGAAGCAGATTGCTCAATCGTTATGGAACCCTTACGTTTTTGTGAATCATCCATGATTCATACCGTTGCAGATGGTATTAGGATTGCTGAAAAAAGCGGAGCTGAAAATGTGTTTTGTTTGGCTGATTTATATCATGTTTTCGGTAATAATGACAGTATAAAAAATATTCCTGAATGTAAAGGAATGCTGCGGCATGCACACATTGCTGAACCTGTAAAACGTACGTATCCATCTTTAAATGACGATGAAAAATCCTTGGAAATGTATAAAGACTTTTTGAGTGCAATCAATCAAGCGGGTTGCGAAACTGTTTCTATTGAGGCTCATACTGATAATTTTAATGAGGATTTTAAAAATTCTGCTGTA
>JAZUOA010000053.1:0-17281 GCA_045604445.1 Acutalibacteraceae bacterium | reverse complement strand
CCTTAACTGTATAGTAATACTTTGCCTCTTCTTCAATATCATAGTCGGCATAAGATGCGGTTTCGTTATTTACCTCTTCCGCTGAAAGCTCAGCAATTTTAACCCATTCTTCATTAGCTGATGAGCGTTTGTATATTTCATAGCTTTCTGCAAATTCAACGGGAGAGAAAACAACATTTATATAAGAACCATTTTCATCGAAAACTGCATTGGCTTCAAAGCTTACAGGTTCAATTGGTGCGTGAGGATATTTTGCTGTTGCGGATTTTTCTGTGGGCACCTTGCCGTCTTTAACGGTTTTGATTGTATAAGTATATTCTGTTCCGATAGCAAGGTCATTATCGATAAGCTGGGTGCATTGCTCATCGGTGTTGTTAAATGTTGCGATTAAAACTCGTTCTTCTCCGGCGGTGGATTTATAAATTTCTGCATAATCATAGTCACCGTTATAAGCCCAATCCAAAGTTATATATGCTGAGTTGTTTTCGTCTGCAGGGGTAAAGGTTGCTGAAAAAGACTGAACGCCTGCAAAGTTCTTTGTACCGGTCTTATCGTAATCGCTGCGATATCCGTTAGATTCAGCAATAATAGTGTAAACAAAAGCGTTGTTTTTCGCTTCTTCAGAAATATCTGTATAGGAGTTCATTGAGTATGAGCCTATAGCAGTCCATTTAGCCTCATCCGGTAGCTTTCTGTATACATAATAGGTATCAGCTCCGGGAATGTTGCTCCAGTTGAGTTGGATTCCTTCTGCTGAAAGAACAGCATCGGTAATAGCGGGTCTTTCAAGGGCAACTGTTTTAAAAGCTGTATATCTGCTGGAAGAGCTGCCGTTAAAGGCTCTTACGGTGTAATCATAGGCAGTTCCGCTTGTTGCGGTTGTGTCATAGAACTTGAGTTCGGTAACCTTAGATGCGATTACTGCCCAAGTGTCGGTGCCTGTATTGCGCCTGTAAACGCGGTAGTAATCAGCACCCTTAATTGCCTTCCAGGAAACATTGACGCCTACAGGATTTTTCTCTGAGGTAGCATTTTTCAATGTTACCGAGGGAATTGAAAGGAACATGCTTGATATTCCTTTTGTGTTATAATAACTGAAGGTTTTTCCGTAGAAAGCTCTGACAGTATATGTGTATGTTGTGCCGGAGGATTTTTTGATTGTATCAAGATAAGAAACAGTTGAACCGTTCTTAATATCGGCAAGCTTTGTCCAGCTCTTTTCGCCGGTAACTTTTCTGTAAATTCTGTAGCCCTGAGCTCCGCTAACCTTGTTCCAGGTTATTTTTGTTCGTTGAGAAGCGTCAAAAGCAATTGTTTTTAAAGTAGGAGTTGAAAGGAATTTTGATGAAATACCCTTTGGATTAAAACCGCCTGCATTAGTTTTTGCGCAAGCCTTAACGGTATAAGTATAGGTTTTTCCGCTTTTAACATTTGTGTCAACAAAGGTTTTTTCGGTTGTTTTACCTATTCTTTCCCAACCGGTAGAGGTTTTTCTGTAAACATAATAGAAAGAGGTAACGCTGCCGGAATCAGCCCAAGTGATTTTAACTCCGTTTTTATCAGGTGCAGCACTCTTTAAAACAGGCGCTTTGATAAAGTTGTAGTTAACGCCGTTTTTATTATAAGAGCTGGTAGTTTTGCCGTTAAATGCTCTTACTGTATAGGTGTAATTCCAGTCGGTGCTTTTTGCTGATTTATCAACATAAGAAACGGTAGAACCGCTTTTAATTGTTGCTATTTTTTCCCATTTGTAGTTGTTAAGTGAGCCACCCTTACGGTAAACATAATATCCTTTTGCACCGCTAACCTTACTCCAGGAGAGTTTTGCGTATCCGGCTGTGCCTGAAGAGCCAACCTTGGAAAGAGTGGGGGTTGAAAGATATGTGGTAGAAAGGCCGGTTTTATTATAAAGGCTTTCAAATTTACCATCAAAGCATTTAACGGTGTATGTGTATTTTTTTCCGCTTTTAACAGTTTTATCTGTGTAGGATGAAGAGCCCTTTCCTAAAGAGGTGAGCTTTGTCCATTTGGTTTCGCCTGCAGCTTTTCTGTATACGTTATATTTAGTTCCTGTTGTAAGTGGTGTCCAGGTTAATTTAACGCCGCCGTTAACATTATTGATGCTTTTAAGGGTAACCTCTTTTTTGCTTACGCGGTTAATTTTTACGGTAAATGTTCTGATAGAATCGGAATCGATAACAATACCGTCGGAGCGTTCAACATAAGCGTATGTTCTGCCGTAATACGTGCCGCTGGGAGAGCTTTTAAAGTTCCAGGTTATGCTAATTGGCTTATTACCAGCAGTTGCATCAAAGTTGTCTGAATAACTCAGTATCGGCATAGTGTATTTTTTATCTTTGCAAATTTCTATTGCAAAGCAAGCATTTTTTTGCCCCTCGCTTATTCGCATAAAATAAAGAGTTGCCTTATCACCGTAAAAAGAATAACTGCTTTTAGGTGCAGAAAGCTTTGAGTCGGTAGCAATAATTTGACCATACGCTTTTTCATAAGGGTAAGTTCTTTCTGCGGCAAGCGTTGCTACGGCAAACGAGCCGATTAAAAGTATTGTAACAAGAAATAATAAAAGAGTTCTTGTTGCAAAACGCGTTTGTTTCATCAAAAAAACCTCCAAGATAGTTATAATCATACGCATACATTATAATCTATAATTGTTGGTATTTCAATAACAAATTGTGAATATTATTTGTATAATTATTGCGAAAAAAACAATAATTTGTAAAGGGCTTGACAATTGAATGGCTATTCAACTATAATACGGTTGAATAACTACTCAACCGAGGTGATTTAATGAGAAGGTCAGAGCTTTCCGGCGAATGTAAGGTTTTGCATAAGGATGCAGTGAAAGAGGTTTCAGGCAATATGCCTGATGATATCAAGGTTCAGGATATGGCAGATTTTTTCAGCATTTTCGGCGACAGTACCCGGGTAAAAATACTATGGGCATTAGATAAAAAAGAGCTTTGCGTTTGCGATATTGCGGCAGTTCTTAAAATGACTAAATCAGCGGTATCCCATCAGCTTAAGGTGCTTAAAGATAACCGCCTTGTAACAAGTCGCAGGGAAGGGAAAGAGGTTTTTTATAGCCTGCATGATGAGCATGTTCGTGAAATTTTTGAGAAGGCGGTGGTGCATCTTGAGGAATGATGGTAACGCGAAAAAATGCCATAATAAAAATGATAATCATACTCATACGCACAGTCACAATCATTCTCACCATCACCACCATAGCGCCGCGGGGAATATTAAAACGGCATTTTTCTTGAATTTTATTTTTGTTTTTATCGAGCTGGCAGGCGGTTTTTTTACTAATAGTTATGCAATTATTTCTGATGCGGTGCATGATTTGGGCGATTGCGCGGCAATCGGTTGCGCCTGGGTGCTTGAAAAAATATCGGGTAAGGAAGCAGATGAAAATTATACCTACGGCTACAGGCGCTATTCTCTTGTTTCTGCTTTAATAACCTCTGTTATCCTTGTGGCAGGAAGCGTTGGCGTTGCTTTAGGCGCAATTGAGAGATTTGGCGAGCCGGAGGAAATTAACGGATTAGGTATGCTTGTTATTGCCGTGTTCGGCGTAATAATCAATGGCGTTGCGGCATTTAAAACCTCTAAAGGTGAGGGTGCAAGCGAAAAAGCCATAAATCTTCATATGCTTGAGGATGTTTTGGGCTGGGTCAGCGTGCTTGCGGGCAGTTTTTTTGTTTATGTGTTAAAATGGTACTTTGTTGACTCGGTTTTATCGCTTATTATTGCTTTGTTTTTATTGGTAAATGCTTTTAAGCATATTTTTGAGGTTTTAAATGTTCTTCTTGAAAAGAAGCCTAAAAGCTTTGATATAAATGAATACAAAGAAAAATTGCAGTCTATAGAGGGGGTTGAGAGTACACACCATGTTCATATTTGGTCTTTAGATGGCGAAAATGTGCTGGCAACAGTTCATCTGAAGCCGATTGATACTCAAAGCATTCAGGAATATGCAAGAATTAAACGGCTTGCAGAGGAAATAAGCAAGGCTCAAGGAATAGACCATTTAACAGTTCAATTGGATTTTGATAATTGTTGCTTGGGGGATAATTGCGACCTGAAGTAATAGTTTGTTAACATATTTTATAAACAGTAACCAAAAAACTCCATCCAAATTTGGATGGGGTTTTCGTTGATTTTCGTTGCTTTTTAATTACAAAAATGGTATTATATCTATAATTAGGTGTATTAGGCGGTTTATGATATGATAAACGGAGATGTTCAGTTGCACAAAGCCGCATTTGACAAGCTTCCCCAGGAAAAACGCGACAGGATTGTTCGCGTTGCAACTCAGGAATTTGCCAATAATGGTTTTGAAAACACATCAATTCAACAAATTGCAAAAAAATCAGAAATAAGCGTTGGCTCGGTTTATAAATATTTTGAAAATAAAGAAACCTTGTTCACTATGGTTGTTCAGCAAGGGCTTTCCTCGTTAGAAGGGCTGCTTCTGAGCCTTGCCGATTCCTCGGAGGATATTCTCATTAAGGCTGAAACAATCATAAGAGCATTGCTTGATTTTTCAAAAAAACAGCCGGAGTTCGTTAAGCTTTATTGCAGGCTTACAACTACTGACAGCTCTGATATGATTTCAGGCTTTACGCAACAGATAGAAGCTATGTCCGCTTCTGTGTATACAGTGGCTATAAGCAATGCGCAAAAAACCGGCGATGTGCGAAGCGATATCAACCCTGCATTTTTTGCTTTTTTGCTTGATAATATTTTTATGATGCTTCAGTTTTCAACCGCCTGCGATTATTATAAGGAGCGCTTTTTTATATACACCGGAAAGCAGGTTCATGAAAGCGATGAGCTTATTGTTGAGCAAACCCTGCGCTTTTTAAAAGCCGCGTTTAACTTTAAATAGTTTGATTCTAAAAAGGAAAGGTGATAAATTTGAAAAGAACTTTATCGATTATTTTAACTGTTTGCCTGTTTATATCGGCATTTTCCGTGGGCTCGTATGCTTCGCTTACAACTGAAGAAATTTATTCAGCCTACGATTATAATAACGATGGCATTGTGGACCTTCTTGATGCAAGAATGGTTCTCCGCGTTTCTTCTGGTATTGAGGCACCGATTGAGGGTAAGGATTACGATGTTAATAAAAGCGGTAACCCTTCTCCCGATTACAACGATGTTAAAGCTGTTCTTTATATTGCCCTCGGTATTTCAACTGATGAAATTGTTGTTGATGACACCGGATATATGCTTGACCTTTTCAGAAAAGAGCTTAACTGCATTAAGGATATAAGACCGGGCTTTTATAAGTATGCTGAAGCTACTTGCGAATCTATGCTTGTTACAACAAGAAACGCTCCTGATGATAGCCTTAACGTTACAGACATGGAGTTCGATGATTATACAAATAAAACTTGTGATTACATGGAAGATCTTTTGGATAGTGCAGCAGGTTTACTTATTCCCTCTTCAAAGAAAGCTGAACTCAGAGCCAATATTGCAGAGTTAAGGCAAAAGGCTGTTGAAATGTACGAGACTAAGGAAACCAAAAAAAGAGTTTTAGAGAGTAGCACTACCCACTACACAGATTTCCCCATAAACAATTTAGGTTTTTCTTGTTATTTAACAGTTGATGATATAAAAAGCATTGAAACCAAAGAGGAAGATGGTTATATAATCAGAACGGTTACAATGAATGAAGATACCTACATCGGAAATGAATACCCCACAGGTACATCAGGCTTTAAGCAAAGGTATCAAGAAATATCATATGGTAAGGTTTTCAATATTCCCGCTTTAAGCGAAACCGATGGTTCGGTAGTTAACAAGGTTACATTTAAAGATGGCGTTATAGTATCTAAAATTGATAAGCTTACAGGTGTTCCCGTAAGCGTGAAATATTCATATACCTACATCGCTGACGTAAAATCAGCTACTAAAGTGGATGAAAACGGTGAACCCGGGCTTGAGATGACAAGCAAAACGACTATGAAGACAATCGAAGAATATACAATAAATCCTGTGGAGGTTAACTGAATTGGAAAAAATTAAAGTTACAATGGAAAACGGTGGCGAGTTCGTTATTGAGCTTTGCCCCGAGCAAGCTCCTATTACTTGCGAAAACTTTTTAAAGCTTGTTAAAAGCGGCTTTTATAACGGCCTTACCTTTCACCGCGTAATTGATGGGTTTATGGCGCAGGGTGGTGACCCTGAGGGAACAGGCTGCGGCGGAAGCGATGAAAACATCAAGGGCGAATTTGCTATGAATGGTGTTGTGAATACCCTTTCTCATACCCGTGGAGTTATTTCTATGGCTCGTTCTCAAAATCCCAACTCTGCAAGCAGTCAGTTCTTTATATGCTACGGTGATTGCACATTCCTTGATGGTCAGTATGCCGCATTTGGCAAGGTTATCGAGGGTATGGAGGTTGTTGATGATTTCCTCAAAATAGACCGCAGAATGAGCTTTGGCGGCGAAAGGTCAACTCCCGTTGAACCTATTGTTATGAAGACAGTTGAGGTTATATAAAGGTAATAAAACGAAATCGGGCTTCGGCTTGATTTCGTTAATTATATAAATATATAAAAAGGAGATAATGTAATGAAAACCAAAATCGATGCATTGCTTCATAAGGTTTACGGCACTACCCCGGGCGGTAGCGGCTTGCAACCTAAGGAAGCGCTTGCCTATGGTATTGCGGGCTTCGGTCAAAACTTTATTTGCACTATTATCGGCTCGTACTTAACCATTTTCCTTACCGATGCACTTCTTTTCGGTGCAGAGGGTGTTACAGTGGGTTCCCTTGCTGGTTCAATGGCAGTTGCTTATTTAATGTTAGGTACCCGTATTTTTGATGCTTTCAACGACCCGATTATGGGTAGCATTGTTGACAAAACAAGAACAAAATGGGGTAAATGCCGCCCTTATCTTAAATGGATGGCTCTTCCCATTGCAGTTATGACAATTGTATGCTTTTTACCTGCATTTCAGGCAAAAGCAACCTCAACATTTATTATAATTGCTATTGTTTATGTTATCTGGTCAGTTGTTTATACAGTTGCTGATGTTCCTTATTGTGGACTTTCAACCTGTATGACAAATGATACGGTTGTTCGCGGTAATATGCTTACAGTTACCCGCCTTCTTTGCACATTGGGTGCAGGTATCGTTACTGTTTTTGTTCCTATAATTACAGGTGCTGTTACAGGTAAATATAAATATACTGCAGATGATATCGCTCAGATTATGACCGATAAGGCAACAGAAATTGAAAAGCTTGTTGCAAACCAAGGTCTTTCTGTTGAAGAAGCTGCAAATACATTTATCGGCACTGTTATTAAAGGTCAGGAATTTGCTAATGCAGATACGCTTAAGTGGACATATTTCATTTGCGCACTTGTTCTTGTTGTTGCGGCTGTTCCTATGTTCTTCTATGGATTTAAGCACACTAAAGAACGCTTTACTGCTAATGATAACCCTCCCAGCCTTGGCCATAATCTTAAGCTTCTTTTCAAGAATAAAGAGCTTCTTCTTATTGTTGTTTCCGGTGTTCTTGGTGGAGCGAGAATGGTTTATACATATACCGGCGGTCTTTATTTTGCAAAGTATGTTCTTCAGAACGAAGGAGCATATAGCTTAATTACCTTGCTTGTAGTACCCGGTGGTCTTGTTGCTTCGCTTCTTGTTCCGTGGATGAGCAAGAAATTTACAAAGAAATGGGCATATATTGCAGTTCACCTTTTCGGTGGCGTAGTAATGGCTGTTATGTATTTCGTTGGTTATGACGCTCCCTGGAAGCTTGTTGTTGCAGCGATTGCTCTTGTTCTTCTTGGTATTCCTCAGGGTGTTAACAACATCATCACTTACGCTATGATTGGTGACACAGTTGATTACCTTGAGTGGAAAACCGGTGAGCGCGGCGAGGGTATCTGTTTTGCTATGCAGACACTCATCAATAAAATCGGTATGGCAGTTGGTGCATTTATCGGTGTTATATCCTTCTCTGCTGCGGGCATAAATTCCGAAACAGGTTACATTTCCGCAGAGGGTGCAAACACTCTTTGGAATATGCTTGTTCTTTCGGGCGTTATCAGTATGTTTGCTTGTGCAGTTCCTATGTTCTTCTATACAATTACAGAGAAGAGGCAAGCAGAAATGGTTGCTGAAATTGCTGCAAGAAAAAAGAAATAATAATTCAATAAAAAATCTCCGTTAATCCTCGGATTAACGGAGATTTTTTTAATTGTATCAAAGATTAAGAAAATCTTTTCTTACTTTATCTTCAATGCCGAAGCCTTTAATAACTGCCCAAAGGTTTTCATCGGTAATTGTGTTGATTCTTTTACCGCTTGCTGTTGCAAGCATATAAAGCTGAGCGGCTTTTTCTACGGTTTCAATAAGACCAAATGCTTCATCAATATCCTTACCGCAGCCATAAATACCGTGAAGCCCCCAAACAACAAGCCTGAATTCCTTCATCTTTTCTGCCGTTGCAATACCGATTTCGTTGTTTCCGCAAACCATCCAGGGAAGAACACCTACACCATCAGGGAAAACTATAACGCATTCGGTGCACATTTCCCAGAGAGTGTGGGTAAATGATTTTTCATCAAGCTGGTGAATATGGTTCATTGCAAGGGTATATGTAGGGTGAGTATGCATAATAACTCTGTTATCAGAGTCAATTTTAAGCCTTGAAATGTGGCTCATAAGGTGAGCAGGAAGCTCGGAGGTGAATTTTCCGCCATCCTTATAGCCCCAAAGCAGTTCGGCTGTTGTGCCATCCTTTGCAATGCGAATAATGCCTAAATTGTTTTCGGGGTCATCAATAATATTTTTAAAATATTTTCCTGTGCCGGTAACGATAAATATTTTTCCGATTAGCTCTGTTGCATCAAATCCGGTTGGGATTGTTCGTATTACATAATCTAAATCAAGATATTCTGCAACCTCATCGGTTTCAAGCATATAGCTTATATTGCCGCCGTTCCTTTCTGCCCAGCCTAAGCGGTACATATTAGCGGTGATTTTTTTCATTTCCTCAATAAAAGGAGCGTTTAATATATTTTTCATTTTCTGTTTACCAATACCTTTTCTTCATAATTCTTTATAACTGCAAGGTAATTTGATTCTGCATTTTCTCTTGCAAGGAATTCGTTCCAAATATCTCCGAGAGGCGCAGTTTTAATCTCCTCGCTTAAATACATAAGCTCTGTAAAGTTGCTTTTTTCCTGAAGCTGTTTCATTTCGTTAATAGGTAAAAGAAGTGCGCAAAGAAGAGCTTTTTGAAGGTTCCTTACGCCTGTTACCCAAGCGGAAATTCTGTTTACTGAAGCATCAAAGTAATCAGTTGCAATAAACACTCTGTTTAAAGCATCGGCAGCAACAATTTCTTTGCAAATTTCCTTTGTTTCATCATCTAAAAGGATAACATGGTCAGAGTCCCAACGAACTGCTCTTGTAACATGGAGTGCGATTTTTTCGTTGAAAAGAAGCAAGGAAGAAATTTTATCGGAAACCAACTCGGTGGGGTGGTAATGGCCGTTATCCATAAGCGGAGTTATACCTTTTGCGGCAGAGTAAGAGAGGCAGAATTCTGCAGAGCCTACGGTATAGCTTTCAAGGCCTATTCCGAAAACCTTTGATTCAAGAGTAACATAAACCTTTGATTTATCATAGGGTGTTTCAAGGATTTCATCAAGGGATTTTTTAAACCTTTCGCGAGGGGCAAGCCTGTCGGAGGGGATGTCTTTGTAACCATCGGGAATCCATATATTCATAACGCAAGGAATCCCTGTTTCATTGGCGAAATATTCAGCGATTTTAAGGCAGCAAATACCATGCTCAACCCAGAATTTTCTTGTTTCTTCATCAGGAGAAGAGAGGGTTAAGCCATCTTTTACCATTGAATGAGAAAAAAATGTGGGGTTAAAATCCAAGCCCATGTTTCTTTCTTTCGCAAAATCCACCCACTTTTTAAAGTGCTTGGGTTCTATTTTGTTTCTATCAGCAAATTCGCCATCCTCAAAGATTGCATAGCTTGCATGAAGGTTAAGCTTCTTCTTGCCGGGGATAAGGGAAAAAGCCTGGTCAATATCAGCCATAAGCTCTTCGGGAGTTGTAGCCTTGCCGGGGTAATTACCTGTTGTTTGAATGCCTCCGGAAAGCTCGGATTTGCTATCAAAGCCTGTAACATCATCGCCTTGCCAGCAATGAATTGATATGGTAACATCTTTAAGAGCATTAAGCGCTTTTTCTGTGTCTACGCCGTAACCGGCATAGATTTTCTTTGCCTCGTCATATCTTGACATAGGTATACCTCTTTTCAACGATTTGTTAGAATTATAGTATATATTTCCAATAGCCAAAAGTCAATGATGAACAGTAACAAAAACCGCGGAAAATCATATTATATCTTATGAAAATGATTATAAGGAGTTGATTTTGTGAAAAAAACAGTCCTTCCCGTGTCATTCTTTTTAGGTGCAAACAACAAAGCGGGGTATTATTCGCTGTTTGGGGAGATTTATAATCCGTTTGAAATGGGTAACCATATTATTTTAAAAGGTGGACCGGGAACAGGGAAATCAACGCTTATGAAAAAGATTGCCGCTAAGGCAGAGGGTAATGGGTATTTTACAGAAAGGGATTATTGCAGCGCTGACCCGGATTCTTTGGATGCGGTTGTTGTTCCCGAAATAAACTTTTCTATTTATGATGGAACAGCACCACACACATTTGACCCCAAAATGCCGGGTGTAAGCGAGCATATTGTTGATCTGGGTGCCGCCTGGAACAGAAAAAAACTGCAAAAACATATAAATGAAATAGGTCAGCTGATGCAAGAGAATGCGCTTCAACATAAAAGAGTGGCAGAGTTTTTAAGGGTTGCCGCCCAAATTGAAAATGAAAGCGCGGCAATTTGTTTAAGGCTTGCAGATGAAGAGAAGCTTGAACGCTTTGTTCGCCGCCTTGCTCACAGAGCTATTCCCGAAAGGAAGGGTGTAGCAGCGGGAAAAACTCAAAAAAGGTTGTTATCTGCGGTATCTCCCGTGGGTGTAACTGTTCAGCATGATACAGTGGTAGCCCTTGCTGAGAATATTGTTACAATAGAGGATGAGTTTTCGGCAGTTGCACCGTTTATTATGGAATATATCGGAGCTGTTGCTATAAGAAACGGCTACGATATTTATCAATGCTACTGCCCCTTGCAGCCGGGATTTAAAATTGAACATATTATTATTCCTGAATTAAAGCTGGCTTTGTTTACTGAAAAATCATACCATTGTTCCATTGATGACGGTGAAAAAATTATACACGCATCCAGATTTTATAATAAGGATATGTTTAAGGCTAATAAAGAAAAGCTTACCCTGCAGAAAAAAGCAAAAAAAGAGTTGATTGATGAGGCAATTAAAAAGCTGGCACTGGCAAAATCAATCCATGACAGGCTTGAGGATTACTACATTGATGCAACAAATTTTGATATTATAAACGAAATCGGGGAAAAGGTGTTAGATTCTGTACGATAAAAGGTTAAACACGTGTTATTTCAGATTTCAATTATGAAAAAATCTCCATCAAGATTTTCTCTTGATGGAGATTTAAATTATAATACATATATTATAATATCGCGTCTGCCCCATTTAACGCATTGCTCTTCGGAATTCATAAACAAGTCAACAGTCCAGTCAACATCGTAAATGTAGCTACCGGTGTCAGCGGGGATGCAATAGCCGTAAACATATTGACCATCTGCCGACACAATATACATTTCTGTGCCATAAGGAATTTCTTTAGGGTCAACTGCGATATAACCTGTTTGGGCTTTTTTACCTGTTGAGGTAATGCCACCGGGGATGCAATATGCAGTGGCTTTAGCATTAATAACAGATTTATATTTTGTGGGCAAGCCGTTTGCACCTATTGTAAGGTAAGAAGGCTCTGCCATTTCGCTTATAGGTGTGCCAACAGGGAGTGAGGAAGGGGAGGAATTAACCTTTGTTCCTACCTGAACAAGCGCCTTAACAGGCTCGCTTACCACCTTTTCGCTTAAAATTGTTGATTTTTCAAGCTTACCGTTAACATATCTATCCTGATAAACAACTGCTTTGGAGCCTTTTTTACCGGCTTTAAGGGTTTTTGTGTGGTTGTTATAAAGAGAATCAGAATATGTGTACTCAGTTTCGTAAGCTATTGCCTCTTTTTCTGTACGTTCCTTAAGGCTAACCCTGTTAACCTCAATTTTCATACCCTCTTTAATAAGAGTATCAAGAGCAGGCTTTGTAAAATCATTCTCACCGAGCTTAACATTCATAGCAGAAATGGCATCCGCAACTGTTTTGCCTGAAACTTTTTTTGTGATAGTTTTGCCATCTGCAGTAAGAGTGATTTTGAAAATGTCGTAGATTTCGATTGTCATACCGTCTGTAAGGATATCGGTAGAAGCATAGTTAAGGGCGGTACCCTTTTTAAGTGTGATGTTTGCTTTCTTAAGAGCGTCGCTTACCGTTCCGTTTGCATACACGGTATAGGAGGAACCGTCAAAGCAATCAATATTAACCTTAACGCCTCTTTTGATGAAAATAACACTGCCATCTGTTCCTGTGAAGTTTGTGAGGCTCATGCTATCACCATAAGCGGTATTTATGTTGAGCCCTGCTGCTGCGAGAACCTCTTCAGGCTCTGTAGAAGCTGTTGAAACAGTAATAACTGTGTCTCCGTCATAAATTGTAACATCGTACATAACTGACGGTGCGGCGAACGCGGTTGCAGAAACGAAGAAGAGAACCGCTAAAATTAAAAGAGAAACTCTCTTAAGCGGTGAATGCACTGCCGTTTCGCCTATTTTTCTGACTGTCATGGTGTTAATCTCCTTAGACAAGTAGCTTTTCGATTCCTTTCTTATTTATAAAAGCTACTGTTGGTAGGCTGTTTTGTCCGCAATAGCGTGTTGAATTGCCAAAGTTTCAACCCAATACTGCCGGCAAAACCGCCGTTATCCTATGGCACAAGGTATTATAACCAAGTTTTTTTAAAAGTCAAATAAAGGAAAAAGCACATTTTGTTTATAATATACAAAGGTTTTCGAGGCAAATTGAGGTTTCGCGACAAAATAGCGTGCTTTTATTGCAAAAACCACACTTGTTTTCAAAACTCTTTTGTTGAAAACTGCAAAAATTACAAAGTTGTAACTTTTAGGGCTTTTCAGGGGCATTTCTTTATCAAATTGTAATTTTTGGTTGACAGAAGGAAAAAACATTACCATAATATATACTATATTATAGTATACACGAGGTAACTTTATGATTTTGGAAATACCCCAAAATGTGAAATTTATAATCGAACAATTGAAAAACGCAGGGTTTGAGGCTTATTGCGTAGGCGGTGGAGTGCGCGATATGGTTATGGGAAAATCACCTGAGGATTGGGATATAAGCACCTCTGCATTGCCGGATGAAACAAAAAAAGTTTTTGATGGATATAAAACAATTGATACAGGCTTGAAGCACGGAACCGTTACGCTCCTTATTGATAAAACACCCTTTGAAATAACTACATTCAGAATAGATGGCGAATATGAAGATAATCGGCATCCGGAAAAGGTTTCTTTTACAGGAAAGCTTAAAGAAGATTTGGCAAGGCGCGATTTTACAATAAATGCTCTCGCATTTAGCCCGGAAAAAGGGTTGGTTGATTTATTCGGTGGTGAAGCCGATATATATAATGGTATAATAAAAACTGTAGGTATTCCGGAAAAGCGCTTTAATGAAGATGGGTTAAGAATAATGCGGGCTTTGCGGTTTTCAGCAGTTTTAGGTTTTCAAATTGAAAAAGAGACTGCAAAAGCAATCCATCAAAATAAAGAATTATTAAAGAATATATCCGCCGAACGCTTATCAACGGAATTGGTAAAGCTTATTTGCGGGAAAAATGCATTCAATGTTCTTATGGAATATTCAGATGTGCTTTCCGTATTTATTCCTGAAATTGCCCCTGCAGTGAATTTTAAGCAGTTTGGGAAAAAACATGCTTATGATGTGTGGGAGCATATTTGCCACACAGTTGATACAATCCCGAGCAACAAAATTTTGCGGTTAACAATGCTTTTACATGATTTGGGAAAGGTGCCTGCTCATAAATTAAATGAAAACGGAGAAAGCACATTTAAAAACCATGCCCTAATAGGTGGCGATATGGCAAAAGAAATATTAACCCGGCTGAAAATGGATAAAAAGACGGTGAACCGAGTTTCTTTCCTTGTAGCCACTCATGATTTTGAACCACCCGAAAGCAAAATTCTTTTGAAGAAGCATCTTAAAGCCAAAACACCTGAAGATATACGAACCCTTTTAACTATTAAAAAAAGCGATAGAGGAGCGTTAAGCGAGGGTTATCGCGATATTTCTGCTCAAACTGCTAAATGCCTTGAATGGCTCAAGGAAATTGAAGAAAACAAAGAATGCTGCACCATTTCTCAGCTTGCGATAAACGGCAATGATTTGTTAAAGGCAGGATATCGCGGAACGGAAATAGGAGAGCTTTTAAATTCTCTTTTAGATGCAGTTATTGAGGAGAAAACCGAAAACACAAAAACAAGTTTATTGACATACCTATTATAATAGTATAAAATATATCTGATTATTTAAATAATACGGAAAAGGGTGATTATATGCGTAAAAATCAATATCTTAACTTTGGTTGGAAATATTCCCCCTCTTTTACAGGGGATATGGTAAAACCCGATTATGACGACAGCAAATTTCAAACTGTTGATATTCCCCATACAAATCTCGAGCTGCCTTTAAACTATTTTGATGAAAAATCATATCAGTTTATAAGTTGCTACCGTAAATCCTTTAAGGTGAAAAAGGCAAAAGGCAAAAGGTATATTCTTCATTTTGAGGGGGCATCAGTTTATTCAAAGGTTTATCTTAATGGTGAATTCATAGGCGAATATAAGGGTGCTTATAATCCTTTCAGCTTTGATATAACTGAAAAAATCAAATCAGGAGAAAATCTTCTTGCAGTTGAATTGGATTCAAGCGAAAGAAAGGAAATTCCGCCCTTTGGTAATGTTGTTGATTACCTTGTTTACGGCGGTATATATCGCGAGGTTTGGCTTGAAGAGGTAAACGAGGTTTATATTGATAATGCATTTATAAGAACGCTCAATATTCTTCATCCAAAAAAAGTGCTTGATATGGATATCACTCTTTCCGAAAGCACCTCAGGCGAGCTTACATTTACTCTTTTCGATGGTGAGAAGAAAATCGGTGAAAGAAAAACAGAGTTTAAAGGCAGCGTTATAAATGCAAAATGGGCTGTTGAGGATGTTGAGCTTTGGGATCTTGAAAATCCCCATCTCTATACTATTTATATTAAGTATAACGATTGCGATGAAATTAAGGTTCGTTTCGGATTCAGAGAATGCCGTTTCTTGACAGATGGTTTTTATCTCAATGGTAAGAAAATTAAAATCCGCGGTCTTAACCGCCACCAAAGCTATCCTTATGTTGGCTATGCTATGCCGGAGAATGTTCAGAAGGCAGATGCTGACCTTTTAAAATATGAGCTTGGCGTTAACCTTGTAAGAACCTCCCATTATCCCGATAGCGTTCATTTCCTTGACCGTTGCGATGAAATCGGTCTTTTGGTGTTTACTGAAATGCCTTCGTGGCAGTTCCTTGGCGAAGGTGAATGGCGCGAGATTGCTAAGGATAATGTTCGCAGAATGGTACTTAGAGACAGAAACCATCCCTGCGTTATCCTTTGGGGCGTTCGCGTTAACGAAGGCCTTGATTGCGACGAATTTTATACAGAAACAAACGCAATTGCGCGCAATCTTGATAACACCCGCCAAACAGGCGGCGTAAGAAATATGCCATTCAGCCATCTTTTAGAAGATGTTTATACTATGAATGACTTTATACATTCAGGTAGCTTTATTAACCTTCTTCCTCCTGCTTTTGTTACAAAGAGCCTTACTGCTCCATACCTTGTTACAGAGCATAATGGTCATATGTTCCCCACAAAGAGCTTTGATAAAGAGGGCGTAAGAGCAGAGCATGCTTTACGCCATACAAGAGTACTTAATTCTGCTTATGGAAATGCCAGAACAAGCGGTGCTATTGGTTGGTGCATGGCTGACTATAATACTCACAAGGACTTTGGCAGTGGAGACAGAATCTGTTACCACGGTGTTACGGATATGTTCCGCGTTCCTAAGTTAGGCGCGGCAATTTATCGCTCTCAAAGAGAGGATGTTCCTTTCCTTGAGGTTTCCTCTGCAATGGATATTGGTGAGCATCCCGGCGGAACTATCGGTGATGTTTGGGTGTTTACAAACTGCGATTATGTTAAACTTTATAAAAACGGAAAATACACAAGCACTATTTATCCTGATTCCTCAAAGTTTAAAAATCTTCCTCATCCTCCAATGATTGCAGCAGATTTTATCGGCGATTCACTTTCTGTTGATGATGGACTTTCTCCCAAGGCGGCGGCACTTCTTACAGATACACTTGTTGCCGCTCAGACAAAACAGTGGAAGCTTCCACCTACAAAATTCCTTAAAGCAGGCGCTGCAATGGCTATTGATAGAATACCATTCGGCAGAATGTTTGATATTGTAACAAAATATATCGGTGGCTGGGGTAACGAGCAAATAACCTATGTTTTTGAAGGCTATAAGGATGGCGAGTGCGTTGCTACAGTTGTAAGAACAGCTGTTACCGACCTTCATATCGATGTTAAGGCTGATTCCTATGTTCTTAAGGAGGGCAACACCTATGATGCAACCAGAATAGAGATTGTTGCCAAAGACCAGAACGGTAACCGCGTTCCTTTTGCGGATTCTTCTGTTAAGGTTACTGTTAAGGGTGCTGCTGAAATTATCGGACCATCTGAATTTCCTCTTATCGGTGGCGACAGAGCTTTCTGGATAAGAACAAACGGTGAAAAAGGTGCCATTGATGTTACAATCGATGCTAAAGGTATCGGTAAGGTTAAACTTGACTTAAAGAGTGAATAATACTATAATATACACCACCTCTCCCATTCGAGAGAAACCATAAAGGAGATAAGAAAATGAGCAAAAAGCCCTATTACATTACAACTGCAATTGCATACACATCAAGAAAACCCCATATCGGAAACTCTTATGAAATCGTGCTTTCCGACGCTTTGGCAAGGTTCAAACGAATGCAGGGCTATGACGTTTTCTTCCAGACAGGAACTGACGAGCACGGTCAGAAAATTGAGGAATATGCTGCA
>JAZUOA010000052.1:0-6564 GCA_045604445.1 Acutalibacteraceae bacterium | reverse complement strand
GATGAAGAAGCAAAGCTTTTAGACCTTTGCCTTATCCTTCATGCTGAGCATGGCGGAGGAAACAATTCAGCTTTTGCAACAAGAGTGCTTTCTTCAAGCGGAACCGATACATATGCGGCTATTTCCGCAGGCGTAGGTGCTCTTAAAGGTCCCCGCCACGGTGGAGCAAATATTAAAGTTGCTGAAATGTTGAGTTATCTTAAAGAAGATGTTAACGATATTACGGATGAGGGTCAGGTTGCTGATTTCCTTAAAAAAGTTATAAACAAAGAAGCCGGCGATAAAAGCGGTCTTGTTTATGGTATGGGTCATGCGGTTTATACTCTTTCAGACCCGCGCCAGAAAATTCTTAAGCGCGAAGCAGGCAAAATTGCCGAGGAAAGAGGCTTCGGCGATGATTTTAAGGCGCTTGATCTTATTGAAAGGCTGACTCCTGAAATATTTGCCAGCGAAAAGCACAACACAAAGAAAATTTGTGCCAATGTTGACTTGTATTCAGGCCTCATATATGAGATGCTCGGTATTCCAAAAGACCTTTACACACCTCTTTTTGCGGTTGCACGCGTTGCAGGTTGGTCTGCCCACAGAATTGAGGAGCTTATAACCGGTAACCGAGTTATAAGGCCTGCATATAAAAACCTTGCAGTGCCTAAGGAATATGCGCCGATTGATGAGCGAGTTTCTAATTTCAAAAGGGAATCAACCTATATTCCTCTTGATGAAAGATGATTTTATAAATTGAGTTTTTGGAAAGGACTGTAATTGATGAATAAAATTAAAGGTTCTTCTTCCGCGGTAAAGATGAAATATCTTCTTTTCGTGTTTGCGGCGGCTGTTTTGGTTGCTTTGCCTACAAGGGTTTATCAACTGCTTGCTCTTGTTGATGTTACTAACGGTTTCTATAAGGAAAACGATGTAACAATTCCTGTTTTGTATGCAATAGTAGTTATTTTCGGTTTGCTTTTTCTTGCGCTGAGTTTTGTTAGCCGCGAAGTTCCGTCGCCTAAGCTGCCTACAGGTAAAAATCCTGTTTTAGGAGTGGCTTCGTTTATTATGGTTGGCGGCCTTGCTTGGGATATGGTTTCGTTTATAATGAATACCGTTCCCGGCGGAACAGGAAATATTTCTATTTTTGCAAGCCTTCTGCAATCTAATTTAAAGGAAACCGGCGGAGCTTTTGCAATTTTGCAGTTCGTTTTCGCGTTTTTCGCAATAATTTATTTTACAGTTTTTGCAATAAGCCATTTGAACGGCAGAGCTTCATATAAAGAATTTAAGCTTCTTGCTCTTTCGCCTTTGTGCTGGATTATGACAATGCTGGTTTCAAGGCTTATGAATGCTATAAGCTTTATAAAAGTTTCTGAGCTTTTATTTGAAATTTTTATGTGCGTGTTTGTAATGTTGTTTTTCCTTACCTTTGCGCGCATTTCTTCAGGCGTTTTCACTGAGGACAGTATGTGGGGTATTTATGGCTATGGCCTTGTGGGTGCTCTTCTTGCCGCTATTGTTACAATTCCGAGAATTGTAATTTTTGCAGTAGGTCTTAATGCTGTTGAGGGCTATGAATTTAATTTTGCTCACCTTGCATCAATGATTTTTGTTCTTGCTTATATTTTTGCTTCATTAGGAGTTGGCTTTAAAGACGGGGTTAAGAACAGAAGAACTGTTAATGAAATTGATTTGCCTGATGACGATGAAGCTGTTATGAAAAAGGCAGATGATTTTGAGGTAGCGGGATTATCGGTTTCCGAAGATATTGAGGCTCTTCTGGAAGAAGAAAATGCTGAGGAGTTTATTCAGGTTAACGAAGCTGATATAGAAGAAGCTGCTGAAGAGAGCGTTGAGGATATCATTGAGAATCCCGTTTCGGTAACTGAAGAGGTAATCGAAGAACCCGCAGAAGAAAAAACGGCTTTTTCAATAGATGCCTCCTTTGAAATTGAGGAGGATTTTGCAGCCTCTGTTGAAGAGGAAAAAGTTGAAGAGCCTGTTGCAGAAGCAGAAGAGCTTTCAGATGATACCATTGAAGAAATAACTGATGATGCTTCAGAAGCAGCCTCAGAAAAAGCAGAGGATAAAGCTTTTGAAAAGATAGTTGTTGAAGAGAGCCAAGAACCTGTAGAGGCTCCTAAAACAAAAAAGCATAAACTTTTCGGAAAAGACAAGGAAGCTAATGATAACACAGAAGAGTTTGCCACAATTTCCCTTGCTGAGCTGAAAAACAGGCAAAACAAAGAATAAGAGTTTAATCCACTATAGTGTTGCGGGAGGTCAATAAATGTTTTTAACTAATATGACAACAGCCGCGCAGCAGGTTATAATTCTGTATCTTATAGTTGCGGTCGGCTTTATAGCCGACCGTTTGCATATTTTCGGTCAGGATACTGCGAAGCGTTCGAATGATATACTTTTTTACATAATAACGCCGGTTGTTATCGTTCAATCCTTTATGAATATGGAGTTTGATATTAAAACTGCCAGCTCCTGGGCAATAGCGTTTCTCTGTATGAGTGCCACTATAATTGTAGGCATTATTATTGTTATGCCGTTTTTTAAAAAATCAGGAGAGAATGCCTCTGTGTTTAAATATGCCGTATCTTACGGTAATATGGGTTATATGGCGCTACCGCTTTGCCAGGCAATGCTTGGAAACGAGGGCGTGTTTTATTGCTCTGCAGGCGTAGTTGCATTTAATATTTTTTCTTTTACCCACGGAATATGGGTTATTTCAAGGGGTGAAGAAAAAACAAAATTTAATCCAAAGCTTTTAATACTAAATCCCGGTGTTATATCTGTTCTTGTGGGCTTACCTCTCTTTATATTCAATATAGTGTTACCGGGTATTATTCAATCTGCAGTTGGTTACATTGCAGGCCTTAACACACCCCTTGCGATGATATTTTTCGGTACATATATAGCAAACACAGATTTGAAATCCATGTTTAAAGAAAAAAATAATTATCTTGTAATGCTTTTAAAATTAGCTGTTATGCCGTTAATAATGTTGGGGATTTTCAAGGTAATCGGTATCAGCGGAACAATGCTTACTGCTTGCATTATATCTGCAGCAGTCCCCAGCGCTAACAACACAGTTATGTTTTCTGCTAAATATGGAAAAGATACAGGAACTGCATCAAAAATAGTGGCGTTTTGTTCGCTTGTTTCTATTATTACCATTCCCGTGATGGTTGCTTTGAGTAAGGTGTAATATTATGTTACCTTTAAATGATATACTGCCTGTTGGCGTTTGCTCCTTTGAAAAGGTTTCGGAAAACCTTTTAAATTGCAGGGCAATGGAAAGGCTACCCGAAAATTCGCAAAGTATTATTGTGTATTTGTTTCCCTATTATTTGGGGGAAGAGTATTATATAAATTCAAATTTATCAAAATATGCAGTATCTCGGGATTACCACGATATTTTAAAAGAGTATTTACAGTTGGTGGTTGAAAAATTAAAGGCTGAATATCCTGAGAATTCTTTTGAATGGTTTTGTGATAATTCTCCGATTCCCGAGGTGAAGGCGGCAGTTGAGGCAGGCTTGGGAGTCAAGGGCGAAAACGGGCTTTTAATAAACGAAAGGTATGGTAGTTTTTGCTTTATAGGTGAAGTTGTTACGGATTTAAAGCTACCTGTTAATGATGTAATTAAAAGAGAATGCTTGAAATGCGGAGCTTGTAAGAATTCCTGCCCCGGTGGAGCGTTAAAGGAAAAGGAGTTTAATAAGGAGCTGTGCTTTTCTCACCTTACCCAAAAAAAAGGAGAGCTCCCGATAGAAGCAGAGATATATATTAAAAAAAATAATATTATCTGGGGTTGCGATAGATGCCAGGATGAATGCCCGATGAATAAAAATATTTCCGTAACACCCATAAAAGAATTTTTTGATTCTGCTAAACCATGGTATAATATGGGCGATTCTGTAGCCGGCAGAGCGTTTTCCTGGCGCGGTGAAGCGGTAATTAACAGAAACTTAAAAATAATGTGTTGTAAAGACGAAGAAAATAAATTATAATATAAATAGCAATAATCTAAAAGGAGTGGCTAATATGAAACTTGTAATCGGTATTATTAACAACGATGATGTAAACGATTTACTTGCTGAAATCACGAAAGCTTCTTTTCAGGCAACAAAGCTTTCAACCTCCGGCGGATTTTTAAAAATGGGAAACGTTACTGTTCTGGTGGGCGTTGAAGATGAAAAGGTTGAGCAGGTTGTTGAAATATTTAAAGCTTGTTGTTCAAGAAGAACTCAGATGATTCCTACAACCCCTCCGTTTTTAGGTGAAGGGTTTATAAGTGCATCTCCCGTTGAAGTAACAATCGGCGGAGCAACTCTTTTTATTATTGATGTTGATAAAATGATTAAATTATGATGAATGAAGTTAGCTTTACAGAAAGCATTTTAAACACATTGGATAGCTTTTTTTCTGATGGAAGAAAGCCCCATGCAATGCTTATAGATGGCGGTAGCCGAGAAGAGAGGGAAGCATTATCCTTGCTTGCGGCTAAAATGCTTGTTTGCGAAAATCCAAGAATAACACCTTGCGGCGAATGCGAAAATTGCAGAAAAGCAAAAGAGAAAATCCACCCGGATATTATAACGGTTAAAAAACCTGATGATAAAAAACATTTTGTTAAGGATGATGTTAAACGTATGGTAGGCGAGGCTTATCTTACTCCCAACGAGGCATCAACAAAGGTTTATATAATCAGTGAGGTTCAGCTTATGACGGAAGAAAGCCAGAATCTTCTTTTGAAAATTCTTGAAGAACCCCCTGTTTACACATCATTTATTTTAACTGCCCAAACGGCTAATGCGGTTATAGGCACAGTGCTTTCAAGAGTTGTGCGCTTAAGGTTGGGCAAAACAGCAAGGGCAGATTATAGCGAAAAAGCAGTGAGCGTGGTTTCAGCTTTGGTTGATGCATTAGCTTCACCTTATGAAATTGATAAGATTGTTGCAACTGCTGCTCTTGACGGCAACAAGCAGCTTACTGCAGAGGTGCTTGATATGCTGTGCCTTGTTTTAAGGGATGCAATTGCAATTAAAACCTCGGGGAATTCAGCTGTTTCTACCGAGATAACTGAAACACACAGCATCGCACAAAGGCTTTCTCTCGGCAAGCTTCTTGATATGTATGATAAGGTGAGTGCTTTATTGCGTTCGCTTGAAAATAACCCAAATTACACATTACTCTCGGCAGTTTTATGCGCGAGTTTATAACGGAGATTTATTATGGCAGAAGTTGTAGGCGTACGCTTTAAGGAGAATGGTAAGGTATACTATTTTGACCCTGATTCAAAGGCGTATTCGAAAAATCAAAAAATAATTGTAGAAACAGTAAGAGGAATTGAATGCGGTGAGGTGGCAACCATCAACCATAAAATAAACGATGCTGAGTTGACTCATCCTTTAAAAAAGGTGATAAGAGCCGCAACTGAAGCGGATATAAAAATTGTTGAGGCTAATAAGCAAAAAGCAGATGATGCATTTGAATTTTGCGTAAAAAAAGTTGAACAATTGGGCTTGGAAATGGATTTGGTTGAGGTTGAATGTGCGTTTGACGGAAGCAAAATGATTTTTTATTTCACCTCCGAAGATAGAGTTGATTTCAGAGAGCTTGTTAAAATCCTTGCCGGAAATTACAGAACAAGGATTGAAATGCGCCAGATTGGTGTTCGCGATGTTTCAAAAATGCTTGGCGGTTTAGGTATCTGCGGCAGACCATTCTGCTGTTCTCAATTTCTTGATGCTTTCCACCCTGTATCAATAAAAATGGCAAAGGAACAAGGGCTTTCCCTTAATCCGGGGAAAATCAGCGGCACCTGCGGCAGGTTGCTTTGTTGCCTTAAATATGAGCAGGATAGCTATGAATATTTGCATAAGGTTACACCCCGCATAGGCTCGGTTGTTGATACAAGAGAGGGCAGAGGTACCGTTATCGATTGCAATCTTTTAACAGGTATGCTTAAAATTCAGCTTGAGCGCAGGCCTGAGGCTCTTCCCGTAGAGTTTTCGAGAAAAGAAGTGAAGCTTGTAAAAGGAGCTAAACAAACTAAAGAGGAAGACACAGAAGAATTCACGGAATAAAAATTTACAAATTTCTATTGATTTTATCAAAATATGTGCTACAATTAAGAAAAAACAAAGGGAGGTCAGAGAAAATGGCATACAAGATTACTGATGATTGCATTTCATGCGGCGCTTGTGCAGCAGATTGCCCCGTAGAGGCTATCTCTGAAGGCGATGGCATCTATGTTATCGATGCTGTTGCTTGCATTGATTGCGGTGCTTGCGCAGGTTCTTGTCCTGTTGGCGCTCCTGTTGAGGCATAAGTTTTTCGCTTTTAGTGCAGAACAAAAAGTAAAATTTGCTCTCGGTATAATAATACCGAGAGCTTTTTACTTTTTTATACCGGATGCTTCCCGAAAACCTTTTCTGTATCTGAAATCGGAGTGATTCTGGTGCAACAGAGAAAAGGATGTTGTTCTCGGATGAAGCGCCGGGATTTTTTTTGTTTTTATTAGTTTTGAATATTTTTAAAATTTAGCAATTTTTAATT
>JAZUOA010000051.1:0-9111 GCA_045604445.1 Acutalibacteraceae bacterium | reverse complement strand
CCCTTTGGTTATCTGTCTCTTTTGGTCCGAGTGGCGAGACTTGAACTCACGGCCTCTTGACCCCCAGTCAAGCGCGCTACCAACTGCGCCACACCCGGATAGCGAATGATATGATATCACACAGTTTGATATTTTTCAAGTCTTTTTTTATATTTTTTTAAAATATTTTATTTTCCCTTTTCATTCATAACCTGCGTTGCAAAACGGCAAGCTCGGCAATATGCTTCCGCAAGGTATTCCTCCAGAGGCATTTTAGTATATTTATCGTTTTCGTGGCGGTTGGGTTTTGAGGTTTTATTAAGCTCAAATGTAATTATACCGTCAAAGCCTGTTTTTGCAAGGCGCTTTGCGTTATAATCCCAATCTGCTATACCATCGTAGGGTAAAAGATGCAAATCATCGTGCCAAAAAATCTTACCTTTAAAATCCTTAACGCCTAAATTATCGTTAATATGAGTAGCAAAAAGCCTGTTGCCGTAAAGAGCCAGCAAATCCTCAGAATTATTGTAGCACATTTCATGACCCGAATCCCAACAAAAACCAACGGTTTCGTTATTTTTAAATTCTTTGAAAAGCGCTTCAAGGCCTATTTCGCCCTCGGTATTTTCAAATGCTATTTTCACGCCTAATTCTTCGGCTCTTTTTATTACTCTGCCGTAGTTTTCAAGCCCGAACTGAGTAGGCACACAAGGCTCATCAAACCCAACATAAATATGAGAAACCATTATCGGTATT
Organism: Acutalibacteraceae bacterium; assembly: GCA_045604445.1. GTDB lineage: Bacteria > Bacillota > Clostridia > Oscillospirales > Acutalibacteraceae > DTU089. The sequence continues at coordinate 8,376 of JAZUOA010000051.1, read as the reverse complement.
TCTAATTCTGCACAAAGCTCTGCAAAGCGGCTTAAAATTTTAACACCCTTTTCGGCATCATCTTTTTCATTTTCATCCCACATATCTGCAGTGTTCGACCAAGGAGCATGAAGAATATGAAAAAGCATATTTTCTTCCTTCGCAACTTTAGCACATTCTTTCACGGATTCCTCTTGCCCATCGAGCCAATGGCCTGTAAAAGCTTCGAAACCTGCATTTTTAAAAAGTTTAATTTGCTCGGTGTAGCTTACGCCGAAATCACCGCCTAATGAAAGGCATAGCTTTTGGTTATGCATTTAAAAACCTCTTTCAGTCTATATTTATAAATTCATATTCTGCTGAACCTATCCCCAATCTCTTGGCAGCCTCTATGGTATGCACTCCATTTCTTGATTCGATTCTTTCAATAAGATGATTCTTACCCTCATCGTTTGCATTATAAACTAAATCAAGGCAAGCCTTATCAATAGCCACAGGGTCCGTAGAAACAAGCACACCGATATCTTTCATACACGGGTCTTCAGCAACTGCGCAGCAATCGCAATCAACAGACATATTTTTCATTACATTTATGTAAATTGCATTTTCACCAAAAAGCTCCATAACAGAAGAAGCTGCATCCGCCATTGCCTCCAGAAATGAATCGTGGTCAGAAGTCCAAAACGCATCCATATCCCCAACACCGTGAATGTAACCCTTGCCATAAGAGGAAGCAAAACCAATAGAAAGTTGCTTTAAGGCTCCGCCGTAGCCACCCATCGGGTGACCTTTAAAATGGGAAAGAACTAATATTGAATCATAGTTTTTAAGATGTTTGCCTACATAGTTCCTTTTTATTCTTTTTCCGTTTGGAATTTCAAGAACCAAATCAGGACCCTCAGCATCTAATAAATCAACGCTGAAGCAGTCATTCCAACCATGCTCGTTTAAGGTTTCAATGTGTTTTTCAGTAGTATTTCTGCCGCCCTCGTAAGCAGTGTTGCATTCAACAACCGTTCCTTTAACATATTTTATAACAGGCTCCCAAAAATCAGGCTTCAGAAAATTCTGATTTCCCTTTTCTCCCGAATGCACCTTAACTGCAACATTCCCCTTAAGCTCCTTGCCCAGAGCTTTATATAAATTCAACACGCTTTCAGGTGTAATTTGAGAGGTAAAATAAACCTTTGCCATAAAAACAACTCCTTTTAACTGATTATATAACAAAACCTATATCTTAGCAATAAAAATTGTTTTGAAAAAGGATAAAAAATTTGCATTTTCAATTTACTTAACGAAACCTTTGTGATAATATATATCTGATTATGTAGTAAGAAAGGATTTTCTTTTATGCTTCTTGACAAAACTCTTTACATACCCGATTTGGGTGAAGTTGGCATGGATAGTGGCTTCCACCTGCTTCCTGCCACAGAAGATGGTAAATTTGTTGCAGGTAAAAACGGTGTTGAATTTGTTGTTGCAACCGGTGACCAAAAGGTTGAATTCATCAGCTTTGGCACTCATTCACTCGCTTGTGTAAAATCCGCAATAGCTTACCCTGTTTATTACCCTGTTCACCCTGTAAAAACCGAATACCCTCTTAATGCTGTGCTTATGGATTTAGACGGCACTACCGTTCGCAGCGAAGAATTTTGGATTTGGATTATTGAAATGACTACTGCAAGTATGTTAGGCAATCCTAATTTCCAACTTGAAGAGGCTGATATTCCCTTTGTTTCGGGTCATAGCGTTTCTGAACATTTGCAATACTGCATCGATAAATATTGTCCCGGTGCCTCTCTCGAAAAAGCAAGAGCTTTCTATTTTGAACATACCCACAGAGAAATGGAAGAAATTATGGCAGGCAGGGGCAAGGATGGTGCATTCACCCCAACTGAAGGCGTTAAGGATTTCCTCCTTGAATTAAAAGACATGGGTGTTAAAATCGGTCTTGTTACATCAGGCCTTTATGAAAAAGCCTGGCCTGAAATTCTTTCAGCCTTCAAAACTCTCGGTATGGGTGACCCAAAGGATTTTTATGATGCAATTATTTCAGCAGGCTATCCCCTCAGAAAAGGTAGCGTAGGTACTCTCGGCGAGCTTTCGCCCAAGCCTCACCCTTGGCTTTACAGCGAAACCTCTATTGTAGGCTTAGGCGAAGCCTTTGCTGACAGAAGCCGAGTTATAGGCATCGAGGATAGCGGTGCAGGTGCTTGCTCGGTTCGCCTTGCAGGCTATTCTACAATCGGTATTGCAGGCGGTAATATTGAATCCAGCGGAACAAAAGCCGTTTGCACTCATTTCTGCCAGAACTTTGAAGAAATAATGAAAATCATTAAAGGATAAGGAGATAAAACTATGGATAACAAAGATAAAATCCAATGTCATTTTATATCCAACACCCATTGGGACAGAGAATGGCGTTTTTCTGCTCGCAGAACCCAATATATGCTTGGATATATGCTTGATATGTTGCTTGATATTCTCGATAAAAACCCCGATTACAAGCATTTCCACTTAGATTCCCAAACCATGCCCCTGCAGGATTACCTTGAGGTTTACCCTGAGAAAAAAGAAAAGCTTCAAAAATACATAAAAGAGGGCAGAATTGCAGTAGGCCCTTGGTTTTGCTTGCCTGATGAATTCACAGTTGGCAGCGAAGCTCTTATCAGAAACCTTCTTTTAGGTCACAAAATAGGTAAAGAAATGGGCGGAATCAGCAAAACAGGCTATTCACCTTTCGGCTGGGGTCAGATTTCTCAGCTTCCCCAAATCTACAACGGCTTTGGTATTAACTTTGCTTCATTCTATCGCGGAATAAACGAATACAAGGCTCCCAACTCCGAGTTTTTCTGGGAAAGCCCGGACGGCACTCGCATTTTTGCTTCACGCCTTGCAAAACGCCCCCGTTATAATATCTGGTATGTTGTTCAAAGACCCGTTTACTTTAACCAAAAGGATGAAAACAACCGCGATATGCTTTGGAACGACAACAACGGCGTTTTCAAGCTTATCGACCGCGACTGGAAATTAGACTACCAATATACCCATCCTTTCTATGAATATCACAAGGAAAATATTCAGGCAAGAGCCCAGCAGGCTATGAAGGAACAGGATAATGACTGGACAACAAATCACCGCTTCTGGTCTATTGGCCACGACTCATCCTGCCCCGATGAGCGCGAGGTTCAGCTTGTTAACGATTTAAATGAAGCTCTCCCTGATGCAGATGTTTTCCATAGCACTCTTCGCGAAATGGAGCAAGGAATAATTGATAATTTCAAAGCAGATTCCCCTGTGCTTAAAGGCGAAATGCGCGACCCCTACACAAAGGGCAGCGTAAGCGAGCTTTGCGGTTGGATTCTTTCAGCAAGAACTTATATTAAGCAAGAAAACTTTGATACTGAAAGAAGGCTCATAAACTATGCCGAGCCTATGGCAGTTTTTGCCTCTCTTTCAGGCGCACCTTATCCCCAGAATTTCATAGACCTTTCATACAACTATCTTCTTCAGAACCACGGTCACGACAGTATCGGCGCTTGCGGACGCGATGTTGTTTACGAAGATGTTATGTCGCGCTACAGACAATCCAGAGAGCTTTCAATGTGCGTATTTGAACGCGCATTTATGGATATTGCAGGCGATATTGACCTTAAATCCTTCAGCCGTGATGATGTTGCGGTTGTAGTGTTTAACCCTGCACCCTTCAAGAGAACTGAAACAGTTAATCTTCGCCTTGAAATTCCTGCAGAATGGAAAGCTGATAGTTTTGAAATGCTTGATACAGATGGTAATAAGATTAAATATCAGGTTATTTCAACCAACAAGGCTAACGCTCAAATTATTCAAAATCCCAATGATACCGCAAACGTGCTTCATACAGAGCAGTATCTTGTTGCCGCAGAGGTTGCAAATGTTCCTGCAATGGGTTACAAAACTCTCAAGGTTCGTCCTCTTTACAATGTCCGCGCAACAACACCCGTTACACTTGTTAAAACAACAAATGTTATGGAAAATGAATTCCTCAAGGTTAGCTTTAACCATAATGGTACTTTCAATGTTATCCAAAAGGATACAGGCAAAGAATTCAAAAATCTCGGCTACTTTAAGGATAGCGGTGAAATCGGCAACCCCTGGCAGCATGTTGCACCGGAATGTGACGAAACATTTACAACACTTGGTGAGCAGGCCAACATTACGCTTCTTCGCCAAGGTGAATTTGAAACAACATTTAAAATCACAATGCGCTGGGAGCTTCCCGAAAAGAGAGCCTTTGATGAAAAATCAAGAAGCGAGCATAAGCTCCCCGTTGATATCGAAAGCCTCGTTACTCTTCGCAAGGGTGCAAGGTTTGTAGAAATTGAAACAACAATAAACAACCGTTGTGAAGACCACTATTTACAGGTTGGTTTCCCAACAGGCATCAAAGCCAAATATGCAGATTCTCAAGGTCAGTTTGATGTTGTTTCCAGACCCATTGAAGCACCTGATTACTCCCTTTATGATGAGCCTCCGATGACAGAGCATCCTATGAACTCTTTCGTAAGCATAAATGACGGCGTTAACGGTGCTGCTCTTCTCAACACAGGTCTTAAGGCTTACGAAGCAGCCGATGATGAGGATGGCACCCTTTACCTTTCACTTATCCGCGCATATCCTCTCCGCATTTGTGTAACTAAAGATATGCAGAACTATTCCGATTGGGACAAAGGCTCACAGTGTATTGGCAAAAACACCTTCCGCTATGCATTTATGCCCCATAAGGGCAATTGGGAGGATGCTGATGTATGGCAGGAAAGCGAGCGCTTTAACCTTTACCTTACAATCGGTCAGATTGCTCCTACAGCCCATGGCAAGAATCCTCTTGACCACTCCTTCCTTGAGCTTAAAGAGGAAAATCTTAATGTTAGCGCAATTAAGAGAAGTGAGGATGGCAAAGGCTACATCGTAAGACTCTTTAACCCATCAGATAAAACAATTAAAAACGCTATCCGCCTCAATGGTAACATTGCCCCAATTGAAAAGGCACAGTCACCAATTGAAAGGCAAAGGGCAGAATTTGAGCTTCCCGAATATTCAGGCAAGGCTTGGAAAGAGGTTAAGCTTGTAACCCTCGAGGAGCTTGACGGCGATGCTCTCGCAGTTAACAATGATGGCTTTGCAGAATTTGAAATCACCGGTAAAAAGATTCTTACAATTAAATTTGTTGGCTAATTATCATTTAACTAAAAAAGCACTCTTATCTAATGATAAGGGTGCTTTTTCATATTGAAATAATAAAGGAAAAATGCTATTATTTCAATATGATACAAATTTCGATGAGGTGAATTATGACCAAAAAAGAAAGAGCTTTTGCTATTTGCGAAATTTTAAAAAAAGAATATCCCGAGGCAATTTGCCAGCTTAATGCTGAAACTCCCTTTCAGCTTTTGGTTGCTACTCGCCTTTCAGCTCAATGCACCGATGCAAGAGTTAATCTTGTCACACCTGCTCTTTTCGAAAAATACCCTTCCGAAAACGAGCTTGCCGAAGCCGAAATCGAGGATGTTGAAAAGCTTATTCACTCCTGTGGTTTTTATCATGGCAAAGCACGGGATTTAGTGGGTATGGCAAAGGCTGTTCGGGATATTTATGGAGGTATTTTGCCCGATACTATCGAAGAATTAACTACCCTGCCCGGTGTTGGCAGAAAAACAGCAAACCTTATAGTTGGCGATGTTTACAAAAAGCCCGCTGTTGTTGCTGATACCCATGTTATAAGAATAACCAATCTTTTAGGGCTTGTTTCCGGCACCAAAGACCCTAAAAAAGTCGAGCTTGAATTAAAAAAGATTTTGCCTCCCGAGGAAAGCAATGATTTTTGCCATAGAATTGTTCTTCACGGAAGAGCCGTTTGCATAGCAAGGCGCCCAAAATGCGCGGACTGCGCTTTAATTGATGTTTGTAAAAATCACTCTAAACTTTAATTGTCAGAGGTAAATATGAAAAAACTGATTTGTGTAGTCCTTATATTTTCGCTTGTTTTATCTTTTTGCTCCTGTTCGCTTACAAGCAAAAATTTTGCCGTAGGTTATATTGATAAAATTGAAACCTTTAACCCTTACGAAGCTAACGGAGATAGCGAAAAAATAATATCTGCCAACTGCTTTGAAGGGCTGTTACGTTTCAACAAAAACGGAAAAATAGACCCTGCAGGTGCCGTTGCTTATTTTATAGACAGCAAAAAAGTAACATACACTTTCACCCTGAACCCCAAAGCAATTTGGCATATTCCCGAAAACTTAATATTAGATAATTTCAACAACACAATAACTGCCGATGATTATATTTTTGGATTAAACCTTTTGAAAAAAAGCGGTTGCTCGGTTTTTGACGAAATAAAAATTGAAGCAGTTGATAACTACACTTTAAAATTCACTCTTAAAAAGCCCGACACTGACTTTCTATATAAGCTTTGCGCAAACCCTGTTATACCTTGCAATAAAACTATATATGAGATTTTAGGGACCAACTTTTGCAGGGATATCAACTCAACCATTACAAACGGAGTTTATTGCATTTCTGCCATAAATGAAAAAAGGGAAATAATTTTAACACCCTGTGCTGATTACAAAGGAAATTTAAATGTTAAAAACCGAGAAATAACCCTAATTCCCTTTAAAAACCAAACAGAACTTTTCAAAAGCTTCGAAAAAGGCAAATTAGATATAAATTTAACTACAACTTTTAACCGAATCGATGACAATTCTCTTACAGTTACAACCATAAAAAATAACGTTTGGGGCGTATTATTCAACTGTAAAGATGCTTTTTTAAATAATAAAGAACTCAGGCTTTTGCTCTTAAATCACCTTAATTTTGATATTATAAAAATCCCTGCCTTTGCACAGGGAAAAGCCAAAAATATAATCCCCGGAAGCTTTATTATTGATGAAGAATTTTATGAGGATTTTCAACCTGAAGAAGTCACTTTTAAGAAAACCAAAGCTGATGATGAGGTTCTCAATAAAATTCTAAAATCTGCCGGCAAAAAAAGCTTTTCATTCAAGGTATTAGTTCCCAAACAGCTGGAAACCTCTTTCAGAAAAATTATTACCGAATGGGAAAATGCTTTTGGAGAAAGAATCAAATTCGACCTTGTTTCTTATAAAGCAGAAAACTCTGTTTTAGCCACAAAACAAGGCAACTATGATATAGCGGTGCTACCCCTTTCCCCCGAAAAGCTAACGCCTGCTTCAATATTAAATAAAATAAATTCTGCACCATGCTATTGGGAAAACAAAAATCTTGAAAATCTTTACTCCTCATCTTTCGGCGATACCGAAAAAAATGCAGCTGCCTACAAAAAAGCTGAAAATCTAATCGTATCAGAAGGGGTATTTGTGCCGTTGTTTTATTCAGGAATTCAGCTTTACCAAAACAAAAATGTAACCGGCTTTTACCCTTCGCCTAACGGTGAAACAATTTATCTTCATTCAGGAGAGAGAATTTAAAAATGACATATTCAGGAAAACGAAAAATCTACATAGCAATTTCTATGCTTTTACTTTTTACTGTTATGGCAGCTATATTTATCTTATCGTCTCAAAATGCTGATGAATCTTCTAAAACAAGCGGTGGTTTTGTTGAGTGGATTCAAAACGCTTTGAACCTTAACATCCCTGAGGATATAATAAGAACCCTTGCCCATTTCACAGAATTTGCATCGTTGGGCTTTTTAGTTTCAAATTTATATTTTGCTCTAAAAAATAAAGCTAAAATATTACTATGCATTCTTTTCAGCTGGCTATATGCCTGGACCGATGAAATACACCAAATTTTTGTTGACGGCAGAGCCTTTCAATTGATTGACCTGACCGTTGATTTATGCGGAATTATTTTAGGTGTTTATTTATTCTTTCCGATAATAAAAGTAATAGAAGCCAAAAAACATCGTTCTCAAAATTGAGAACGATGTTTTTTATATAAACTAAAAAATCATTGATATTCACCAACGGTTACGGTAACAAGTGAAATTAAATTAAAGCCTGTTTCCGTTTCCTTTAAGGTTATATCTGCATATTTATCGGGTTGAGTTGCGGAAAGTGTGCCATCAGGTAAAACCTCAATATTATTTGTACCCACATATCCTACTCTCATAAGAATAAATCCACCTGTTTTTTCTACAGATTCTATTCTTGCGGTGAATGGCGGTGTAACTCCTGTAAGAGGAACCGTATATGTTTTTGCCGTTGCGTCATAAATAAATTCATAACCATAACCGACAACGCTGGAGTGAACTATCTGCACATCAGAGCCGAACATTTTAAGATGATATGCTTCAACATCCTCTGCAGGAACTATGAGACCTTTTTCCGTTACCTCATATTCCCCGGTTTTTACTCCATCCGTAAGCAA
>JAZUOA010000050.1:0-4414 GCA_045604445.1 Acutalibacteraceae bacterium | reverse complement strand
ACTTTCAGTGTTATTACTTCACAATATATGACACTCGCAGAAAAAGCAAAGCATTTTGACGATTTCTCAGTTAAATATACTACAAGAAACGAGGGCTACCACGTAGGCAGAGTTTTAAGAAAATATGGCGATTTAGAGTCAGGTTGGCTTCCTAATTCAGATAATGACGGACTTTTCACAGGTCTTTACTGTGCAAGCCAGTGCTTCCGTTACGCAGTAACAGGTGACGAAAAAGCAAAGGCAAATGCTAAAAGAGCAGTTGAAGCAATGATTAAGCTTACTGAGGTTACAGGTAAGCCGGGCTTCACCGCAAGAGCAACAAGATATTCAAACGAAGAGAATTTCGGTGATGGTAACAGAGAAGAATGGCACGCTTGCGAAAACAATCCCGATTGCGAATGGCTCGGTGAAACCTCAAGTGACGAAATGACAGGTCACTATTTTGCCTACGGTGTTTACTTTGACCTTGTTGCAGATAAAAAAGAAAAGAAGAAAATTGCTCAGGTAGTAAAAACTATCACAGACCATATTCTTGAAAATAATTTCCACCTTTGCGATGTTGACGGAGTGCCCACAACCTGGGCAAACTGGGAGCCTGAGCTTCTCAATAACGATGACCGTTGGTTCTATGAAAGAGGAACAAACTCTCTTGAAATGCTTTCTTTCCTTAAAACTACATATCACGTAACAGGGGAAGAAAAATATAATGATGTTTATAAAATGCTTATCGAAAAGCATCACTATGCAATGAACTGCATTCAGTACAAGGTTGAAGACGGTCACGTTGCTCATATTGATGACCAGCTCGATTTTACAAACATCTATCCTCTTATTGTTTATACAGATAATGAGGCAGAAAAAGAAATTTTCAAAATGGGTCTTACTCACCATTGGCAATATGAAAGAGTTGAGCGTTCACCTATGTTCAATATGGTTTATGGTTCTTTGACAAATAATAATTGTGATGTTGAGAACGCTGCAAAATCTCTTTCCGAAATGAATCTTGACCTTGTTTGCTGGCCCATATATAACAGCTACAGAAAAGACATTGTCTGGGATACAGAACAAGAGGCTATGGGTATTCCTCCGCAGCTTAAATATCCTGTTGAATATTCCGCAAGAGCATTCTGCAACTATGACGGCAATCAGTTCGTATGCGACAGCGGTGCAGAAGAATTTGTTTATATAAACAACAAGGTTGTTAACCGTACTTCCACTCTTCCCGGTTCAGGTGATGGTGCAAGAGGCATGAGAGCAGTTATGCCCTATAACTTCCTTCTTCCTTATTGGATGGGAAGATTCCATGGACTTTTAGGAGACTAAAATTATGAGCTACGAAGGTTATAAATGGTATGTAGGCGTTCCCCATTGCCATACGGTTTCATCTGATGGCGCTTTAACCTTGGAACAGGTTATAGAGAAAGCTAAAAAAAGCAAACTTGATTTCCTTATGATTACAGACCACAATGTAAATTGTAAGGATTTTCCTGAAGTTGACGGACTTACCCTCATCTATGGTGCAGAGCTTACAAAGAATGGCGGTCACTGTAATATGTGGGGTGTTAAGGATGTTATTGACAAAGAGGATTATGACACCTGCGAAACCTACGAGGATTTTTTGCGAGTTAAAACTAAGGCGGAAGAGCGTGGCGCAGTAATTTGTATGAACCATCCGCATTGCAAACAATGTCCCTGGAGATGGGAAAAGAATGCCGCAGATGTGGATGTTCTTGAAGTATGGAACGCTCCGACCCATTTTGACAACCTTGAATGTACCGAATGGTGGCATGAGCAAATGCGCAATGGACATAAATTACCCGTTGTTGGCGGAAGTGATTACCATAAGGATTATGTTGTTACAAATCTTTTGACCTGGCCGGTTACATATGTTTTCGCAAAATCAAATTCTCCCCAGGACATTTTAGATGCCATTGTTAAAGGTCATACAACAATTTGCTTTGATGTGGGAACTACATTTATTGATATAACTTGCGGTGACTATGTTTTAGGTGATACCGTAAAGCTTGAAGAGAATACACAGGTTACAATAAATGTTAAAAAACTCAGAAAAAATCATAAATTGATTGTTTTCAATAAGGACGGCGAATGTTTTAATTATACCGCAAAGAAAACAGGGGATTATTCTGTTACTCTTCCTGTTAAGAAAGACGGTTTCTTGTGTGCTCACGTGGTTTTTGAACCCGGTTTCTTATATAGCAAAATCCACGATATTGCAATAGCATCAAGAATTCCTGAGCAAAAGGGAATGGATTTGCCACCATTGATTTTTGCCCAGAGTGGTGCAATTTATTTTGAGAAATAATAGGTGAATAAAATGGAAAACTTTTTTACAAACGCGTTTAACAATATGGATGATGAGGCAAGGGAAAGCTTTTATAAAACTGTTTTTATGAATGACGATTCCGAATATGCCGCTAAGCTTCGTGTTGAATACTACAGAACAAAATTCAAATCAATGGGTGAAAATGTTACTATCGGTAAAGGTGTTAATATTATCAATCCCCAGTTTATTTCAGTAGGCAACGATGTTCAGATTTCTGATGGTTGCACCCTTGTTGCAAGGGGTGAAAAGGGTATAACTCTCGGTGACAATGTAAGACTTCAGCACAGAGTTTATCTTGATACCGAAAGAAGCGAAGAAGGCTATATTAATGTTGGAAGAGGTACATATATCGGCACAGGTACAACTCTTTTCGGTCACAGAGGTCTTGAAATCGGTGAGGATTGCCTTCTTGCTCAGGGAATAAACCTTACTCCCTATTCACACATTTTCGATGACCCAAACGATATTATCTATCATCAGGGCGGACATTGTGAAAAGGTTACAATCGGCAGAGATGTTTATATCGGTATGGGTTGTAAGGTTATGTATTCAGGAAATATCGGTGAGGGTTCCGTTATCGGTTGCGGTTCAACTGTTGTTAAACCCATTCCCCCATATTCAGTTGCAGTTGGCACACCTGCTAAAGTTATTAAAGAAAGAAAATAAATCAAATTTGTATCACTTGAATTTTCTGAATAATAGGAGTACAATAATAAAAACTTTTTGGAGGGGAAATTATGGGAATCATTAAACTTATTCTTACTTACATTATGTGTCTTGCACAGATTCTTGCTCCCGTTGATATTATGCTCACTCCCGGCGGAGAAGCATCATATTTCACAAATTGGTCTGTAAAAGATACTTTTGGCTCAGATGATTACATTGAACTTGTAAAACAAGAAGGTAAGGATTTTGTTATTCTTAACCTTGCAGACGTTCAGCTTTCCGATGCAAAAGCTTATGGAGATTTAGGTACTTGCTCAGAAGACCTTATCACAAAGCTTATAGCAGATAATAAGCCTGACCTTATAACTCTTTCAGGCGACAACGCCTGGGATACAGCAGCATATCTTAAACTTATTGAATTTTTAGATAGCTTTGATATTCCTTGGGCACCTGTTATGGGTAACCATGATGGTGAGGGTTGTATCAGCGAATTCTGGGTTGCATACAATCTCATTCAGGCAGAAAATTGCCTTTTCCAATTCGGTCCTAAAGATATGGGTTATGGTAACTACATTATTAACATCACTGAAAACGGCGAAATTGTTCATACATTATTTATGATGGATACCCATGACCATGGTAAATTTGTTCTTGAAGATGGTACGATTGTCGAAGATTATGACCATCTTTGGAATAGTCAGCAGAAATGGTATAAATGGGCAGTTAACGGTATTGCTGAAATGGCAGGCAGAACTGTAGAAAGCACAGTTATTATGCATATTCCTGTTCGCGAGTATATCGATGCTTGGGAAAGCGTTTGCATCGAAGCAGATGGTTATGAATTCGGTATAATTGATCCTCAGTATTCCGATATTGCAGCGGGCAGAAGATTTGAATACGGCGGTCCTTCTCCTATTAATAATGGTTTCTTCAGCCTTTGCAAAGAGCTCGGAAGCACAAAAACAATGCTCGTAGGTCACGACCATGTTAACGACTATTATGTTGAATATGAAGGCATTAAACTTGCATATGCAGTTAAGTCAGGCTTCGGTAGCTATTGGCAACCTGATATGATTGGCGGAACAACACTTACTGTTAACAGCGCAGGTAATGTTGACCTTGAACAACATTATTATGACCTTGCAGAAAACGGCTGGAACATTGAACCGTAAAAAAATGATTAGTACCCCATTTGATTTTTGAAAAATCAAATGGGGTACATTTTTATTTACTATCTATTTTTTCAAAAGTGCTTCTTATTTCTGTTGTATCACCTGTTGCAAGGTAATATTCATATTGGTATGGATCAAAGCTTTTGAAAATTCTGTTTTTTACAATTGCGATATAAGAAGTAGGACCATCTTTTGACGGGTCTTCGTTTGTGGTTTTTTCACGTTCAAAAAC
>JAZUOA010000049.1:0-2740 GCA_045604445.1 Acutalibacteraceae bacterium | reverse complement strand
CCCTTCATTTTAATTATATATAATGAATTCGTTCACTTTTTTACGCTTTCAACTATTAGAAACATAAAAACGTAGTTTATTACAAAATTTTTGAGTTTTCGTTTTATTTTAACATAAAAATCCGTTTAACAGAATATCTCTGCTAAACGGATTTCTTTTATTTATGCCCGAATTGCTGTTTCATTCGTTTTTCTTTTGAAAGAATTTTCTTTCTCAAACGAATGCTTTCGGGGGTAATTTCGAGAAGTTCATCGTCACCAATGAATTCCATTGATTGTTCCAATGAAAGTGTTGTTGGGGGAACAAGGCGGAGAGCATCGTCGCTACCTGAAGCACGGGTATTTGTCATTTGCTTTTTCTTACAAACGTTGCAAACAATATCTTCATTCTTTGCGCACTCACCAACTATCATTCCCTCATAAACCTGAACACCCGGGCCTATAAAAAGTCGGCCTCTGTCTTGAGTGTTAAAAAGCCCGTAACCTGTGCTTTCACCTGTTTCGTGAACAACTATCGAACCGCGCTCACGCATTTGAATATCGCCCTTATATTCCTCATAGCCTGCAAAAAGGTTATTCATAATACCGTTACCGTTTGTGTCAGTCATAAATTCGGAACGGTAGCCTATAAGACCGCGAGCAGGAATTTTGAATTCAATATGGGTTGAACCACCATCACGAACATCCATATTCTCAAGTTCACCCTTACGGGAACCGATTTTTTCCATAACTGCTCCAACATAACTTTCCGGCACTTCAACTATAAGAAGCTCCATTGGCTCTAAAAGCTCACCATTAGGACCTTTTTTATAGATAACCTGGGGACGCGAAACCTGAAATTCATACCCCTGGCGGCGCATTGTTTCAATGAGAATTGAAAGATGCAGCTCTCCTCTGCCGCTTACCTTGAAAGAATCGGTTGTTTCTGTTTCTTCAACGCGCATACTAACATTGGTTTCAACCTCTTTAAAGAGCCTTGCGCGAATATTGCGGGAGGTAACAAACTTACCTTCTTTGCCTGCAAACGGACTATCATTAACCATAAAATTCATTGAAATGGTAGGCTCATCTATTTCAACAAATGGTAAAGCCTCAGGATAATCCTTATCGCAAGCTGTTTCACCGATATTTAGCTCTGAAATACCCGAAACAGCTACAAGGTCACCCATTTTAGCCTCACTGCATTCAACTCGAGCAAGACCTTCAAAATTATATAGCTTAACAATTTTAGCGTTAGCGGTCGTGCCATCCTGGCGGCAAAGAACAACCTGCTGTCCCTCTTTAACAGAACCGCGTTCAACTCTGCCAACGCCAATTCTGCCAAGGTAATCATCATAATCAAGGCTGGAAAAAAGGAGTTGAAGCGGACCATTCATATCTCCTGTCGGAGCATCAATATTCTCAAGGATAGAATCAAGAAGCGGGCGCATATCTCCCTCTCTGGCATCTTGATCCAGAGAAGCATAGCCATCGCGACCTGATGCAAACACAACAGGGAATTCTATTTGGTCATCATTAGCACCAAGTTCTATAAATAAATCAAGAACCTCATCAATAACTTCTGAAGGTCTAGCGCCGGGTCTGTCGATTTTATTTATAACAACAATTGCTTTTTTGCCAAGGCTTAGCGCCTTTTTTAAAACAAATCGAGTTTGAGGCATACACCCCTCAAATGCATCAACTAACAAAAGAACGCCATCAACCATCATCATAATGCGCTCTACTTCACCGCCGAAATCCGCATGGCCGGGAGTGTCAACAATATTGATTTTAACGCCTTTATAATGAATACCGGTATTTTTAGAAAGAATTGTTATTCCTCTTTCTTTTTCAAGGTCGTTGGAATCCATAACCCTTTCATCAACCTGCTCATTTGAACGAAAAATACCGCTTTGATGAAGCAATTGATCTACAAGGGTAGTTTTACCATGGTCAACGTGAGCTATAATTGCAACGTTTCTAATATCTTCTCTTCTATCCACAATTTCACCTTCAAATATTTTTTAACTAAAAAATTATACCACTCATATCTTAGTTAATCAAGTTTTTTCGCTTTATATTTAATAGAAAATATACAAAACCATAGCCAAACTATTATTTATTTTGCCATAAAAACTATTGCATATTGAAAACCTATCATAAGTTTGTTAAAATATTTGCGGTGATTTAATGAAATTTACAAATGTTATACTGGCTTCCGATTTTGATGGAACTTTAAAAGATGATAACGGTAATATTACGGAAGAAGTTATTTCCGCAATTAAAGTTTTCATGAAAAAAGGCGGTTTTTTTACTGTTTGCACAGGTAGGATTTTTCAGGGATTTCATCTCTATAGTCCGGAGTATATAAATGCGCCTGTATTATTGGGTAATGGCGCAATGGCTTACGACTATGAAAAAAACGAAATAATTTTTAATGATGCTATTGGTGATGAAGGGTTACCTGCAATCAATGCTGTTTTAAAAGAATTCCCTGATATTTCAATTGAATTTTATAACTTTGAAAAGGTTTGCTCAATAAACCTGAATGCCCATTCAGAACAACATTTTACCAGCCAGGGAATTATGTTCGAGCAAATAAAAAAGCCTGAGGATGCACCCAGACCCTGGACAAAGGTTATGATTTTAGCTCACGGTAAAGGTAAGCGTGTTCAAGAAATTTTAGATATGCATCCGGAAGTTAATTATCTTAAAACAACCGGAGATTATGTTGAAGTTTTAAAAAAAGGTGTTGATAAAGG
>JAZUOA010000048.1:0-2376 GCA_045604445.1 Acutalibacteraceae bacterium | reverse complement strand
GGCATCGCCCTATTTTCCCAAGCGGCTTCCCACTAAGTATCTTCGGCACTGTTGAGCTTAACTACCGTGTTCGGGATGGGAACGGGTGGACCCTCAACGCCATCAACACCGACTATTCAATTGCGTTGCTTGAAACAACGTTGTTAATTATAACAGAGATTTTCAAAAAGTCAACACTAAATTTCAAAAAAAATAAAATATTTCATCTTTTTCTCAATTTACTTAAAATAGTTTTGATTTTTTATAAAAATACTGTTGATTATTCACAGAAAATGTTGCATAATAATAATGAGTTTATATTGATATTCTTTTCGGAGGTATGGATATGGGTAAATATGCAATCAGTTATGATATCGGCACAACAGGTGTAAAAACCTGTATTTTTGAACTTGGCGATACCATCAAATTAGTTTCAGCCGCTTCTGAGGGTTATAAGTTATATGTTTTGCCCGATGGCGGTGCAGAGCAGGAGCCTCAGGAATGGTGGGATGCAATGTGCTCCACTACTAAAAAGGTGCTTGATAAATGCGATGTTGATGTTAAAGAAATTTGCGGAATATCGTTTTGCTCGCAAATGCAGGGTGTTGTGCTTGTAGATAAGGATGCAAAGCCTGTGCGCAGAGCTATGAGCTATATGGATCAACGCGCAAGGAAGGAATTAAAAGAGGGTATTGCTTATGGTCCTCAGATCGCGGGTGCATTTATTCCCAAGCTTTTGAAGTCTCTTATGATTACAGGTGCAGTTTCCGCTTCTGTTAAGGACCCTGTTTGGAAATATAAGTGGGTAGAGAAAAACGAGCCGGATGTATTTAAAAAAGTACATAAATGGCTTGACGTTAAGGAATATTTTATTGCGCGTATGACCGGTGAGTTTTGTATGACTCACGATTCTGCTTTTGCAACTCTTCTTTACGATATTAAAAAGCATGAATTCAGCCCCGCTATGTGTAAAATGTTGAATGTTAACATTGACCATTTACCTCAAATTAAAAAGTCCAGTGAAAAAATCGGTGAGCTTTTAGAGCAGCCTGCAAAAGAATTGGGTCTTGCTCCCGGTACTGCAGTTTTCGGCGGTGGCGGAGATGCATCTCTTATCGGCGTGGGCGCAGGGTCTGTAGCTCTTGGTGATACCCATATTTATAGTGGTACATCAGGTTGGGTTTCAACAGTTGTTGATAAAAGTATTGTTGATGCTTCTGCTATGATTGCCGCCGTTGTAGGTGCGGAAGAGGGTAGATATAATTATTTCGGTGAATTGGAAACTGCCGGTAAATGTCTTGAATGGGTTAAAGATCACCTTGCTCTTGATGAAATAGGTGTTTATCTTGATCAAAAGAATATTACTGATGGCTATGAGAAAAAATATACCAGCCTTTATGATTATATGACGGATGTTGTTAAGGATGTTCCTGCGGGTGCAGGTGGAGTTATTTTTACACCTTGGCTTCATGGCAACCGTTGTCCCTTTGAAGATCCGAACGCAAGAGGAATGTTTTTTAATATAAGCCTCGAAACAGGCAAAAGCGAAATGATAAGAGCAGTGCTTGAGGGCGTTTGCTATCATCTTCGTTGGTTCCTTGAAACAGAGGAAAAGAAGGTTAAATCATCTGATAGAGTTCGTTTTGTTGGTGGCGGTGCACTTTCTGAGCTTACCTGCCAGATTCTTGCTGATTGCACCGGAAAAATTATCGAAACGGTTGAAACACCTCAAAACGTTGGTGCAATGGGCGCAACCGTGCTTATTGCGGTAGGTCTTGGAATGTGCGATTCCATTGAGGATGCAAAGAAGCTTATACCTGTTAGCAAAACCTTTATTCCTGATGAAAATAAGAAAAAGGTTTATGATAAATATTACGAGGTATATAAACAGCTTTACCCCGCCAATAAAAAGAATTTTGCAGCTCTTAATTCATAAGATACATAAACAAATATAAAAATAGCAAAAAAAATTGCATAAACTGTTGAAAAACAGTGGTTTTTCTGCTATAATTAACCATTATTCACAAAGGAGCGTGATTTAGTGAATATAGCATTGATAGCACACGATTCAAAAAAAGAACTCATGACACAATTCTGTATAGCTTATTGTGGCATTTTAAGTAAACACAAAATTTGTGCAACAGGCACAACAGGTAAGTTGGTTGCAGAAGCAACAGGTCTTGACATTGAAAAGTACCTTAGCGGTGGTCAGGGCGGTGCTCAGCAAATCGGCTCAAGAATTGCATGTGATGAAATTGACTTATTGCTTATATTCCGTGACCCTCTCAACCCGAAGCCCGGCGAACCGAATGAAGCAAATCTTTTAAGACTTTGTGACGTGCACAATATTCCTGTTGCTACCAATATTGCTACTGCAGAGGCTCTTATTCACAGCCT
>JAZUOA010000047.1:0-9152 GCA_045604445.1 Acutalibacteraceae bacterium | reverse complement strand
CTTACCATTCTCGCAAATGAGCTTAGCTTTATCAAGCGTAATCTCCAAACGATTTGTTCCCGGGTAATCACCTGTAGTTGTAATAAACGTTCCTGTTGCTCCATTAGGATATTCAGCATAAATCATAACATCATCTTCAACCTCGATATTATGCCATTTACCTTCGTGGCAAACTGCAGTGATTTTTTCAGGCATACCGCAAATCCATTGCCATAACTCCAGCTGGTGGGGGCATTGATTAAGAAGAACCCCGCCGCCTTCACCTGACCAGGTTGCGCGCCATCCGCCTGAATTATAATAACTTTGGGTTCTATACCAATCGGTAATAATCCAGGTTACTCTCTTAATTTCGCCATATATACCGCTATGAACAAGTTCATGAGCTTTTCTGTAAAGGCAATTTGTGCGTTGGTTAAACATAATCGCAAAAATTTTGTTGCTTTTATCGGCAACCGCATTCATTTCCCTTACTTGTTTTGTATAAACTCCTGCAGGCTTTTCACTCATAACATGAAGATTTTTTTCAAGGGCCTCAATAACAAGCGGAGGATGATCATAGTGGGGTGTTGCAATTAAAACAGCATCAACCTCTCCTGAATCCATAAGTGCTGCTGCAGTATCAAACGTTTTCACTTCAGGGAGCTGTTCCTTTGCCCATTCCAACCTATCAGGCTTAATATCCGCAACGGCGGTAATATCAAACTCAGGCATTTTACCGTTAATAAAATTTTTAATATGGCTTGAACCCATATTACCTACGCCGATTATGCCTAAACGTACTTTGTCCATAAAATCAATTCCTTTCGTGGATTAAATTTTATAATAAAATTGCAATGCAATAACATTAGCTCAAACAACTTATTTTGCTTTCATATTTAATTAAACACTTCAAATAATAAATCAGAGGTGAATTTATGAAAAAGCAAAATAAAAACATCACAGAACAGATTATTGAAACCTTCAAATCAACACCGGATAAAAAAATTCCCAGCGATGTTCAAGGCTCATACACAGGAAACCCTGTAGATGATAAAATTCCTGTTCAAGATGCAGATGATTTATAAGGCTTTCTTTTTCTGTTGCGCGCCTTTGCTCTGTTTTTCAGAGCATGGTTGCCGTTCATAACCAAAACAGCAAACGCAGCAAAAAAGCCTTGAACAGAAATCAGATGCAAGCAAGTAAGCGCATCAAGACCAGAGGCGAATGCCAATGCACCAACAAGAGCAAGCCCTATTCCCATTGCGCAAATCTGGAAAACATTAAGTATATGCTTAACAGAGCCTAAAGAAAGCGCGCTGTTAACCGCATGCAAAAAGCTCAAGGGCTTGCCATCGTGCATAAGAAGAGCATCCGAAGCAGTGGTAACCGTTTTTTTGTAATCATAAAGAAGTTCTCCTGCAACACCCGAAAGCACCTTGACTCCGCTTTGGGGTATGCGAAGCTTCTCCGCAACCAACATATCTGTTATATAAGGGTCATTTGAACGAACAAGAAGAGATATACTATCCCTTTCAATTGACCTTATCGCCTTTGAAACGAGCATATTTTCAGGGTACGAAACTATTATTACTGCGGCAGCCTTACCATCAACAGCCAAGAAAAGCGGAAAACAACCTGACTGCATCATATTCTCAATTTTCTCAAGACCGGGAATTTCAACATTATGGTTTTTAAGAAGTGTGGCGTTACCTACAAGAAGCCTTCTGTTAAGAATCCAGCCTGAAATACCTAACTTATCTTCATAATTCCATTTTTCTACAGGAGGCAGAAGTGAATAATCACCGCCTATAACTTTTTTAAAAGCATGGCTCAAGGGACCGCCTGAAGCAATAACCAACGCCGCAGTCCAAAGAGTTGCTTGGTATTGGTCCATATCTGAAATAGGGCGGATTCCACCAAATATATTTTCTTCGCAATCAAAAATATCCGCAGCATCAAAAGCTATTGCGTTTGCGTTGCTACATTCCCTTTGAGCATCCCAACCGGAAAGCATCCCTCCGCGTTTCAGGAGCTTTTCAGATGCCTTGGAAATTGTAAGAGCATCAGCAAGATAAGAAAAATACGGAACGCTTATACAAACAGATGCAGTAAATGCAGAAACCGCCGTTAAAACATCCTTTGTTACAAGCATTGTTACCGCACTTATAAAAACGGAAGCAGCAAAACCTATAGGAACAAGTTTTTTATTTATTTCATCACAAGGGTAGAACTTTCTCGAAAGCTCTATAAACCTTGCAGGGAACTGCGTTTTCTGGGAGGACAAAACAGTTGGCTCATCAAGAAGAAGCCCTCTGCCCACCTGAAAAGCAGTTTCCTCTTTATCTATTTTTCCGATAGAATAAAGCTCACCGTTTGTTACAAATTTGAAGTTATTTATAATTCTGTTAAATTCTATATATTCGGCGGTTCTGTTAAAGGCTAAAGGTAACACCGCCGCCGCACAAAACAGAACGAGACCGCTCGCCATAGGCGAAAGAGATGTAAGAGCAAAAGCAATAAGTTGAACAACTGCGGCAACTACAGCTACAAGCGAACCGGTGTTTCTGCCGAAACGAAAGCCTTTAAATGAAACAAGACCATCTAAAAGAGCTTTCCCATTTGAAACAATCGCTACCATCATCGCAATTGCCGAAATTATCTCAACCGCAGTTTCGGTTTCCGGGATTTTATTACCAACAACTGATGCAATAAACAATATACCGAAGCATATATAACTTACAACGGCAATTGTCAAAGCCTGCTTTCTGTTCTTTTTAAGATAGAAGCTTACCTTTAACGCATCATCAGGGCTTCTGTATTCATCAGTGCCGAATTTTTGAGTTCCCTCATCATTTTCGGTGCGAACATCTTCATTGGTAATAGTAAAGCTTTCTGCTTTTTCTTTGCGCTTCCTTTCGAGCTCTTCTTCAACCTCTTGCTCATCAACTCTCTGAACTGCCTCTTCCGTATGAAACCCTTCAAAGGAGAGCTGCATATTCTCCTCCTCTTCAGGAAATTCAACATCATGAGCATCGCCATCGGTTACTGCAAGGGAACGAAGTCCGCGAGTGCGGAGCTTGGTTTTATCCTTTTCTTTATCAGCTTTAACTTCTCTTGTTTTGCCATCAACCTCAACTGCAAT
The DNA here is from genome assembly GCA_045604445.1 of Acutalibacteraceae bacterium. Taxonomy (GTDB): domain Bacteria; phylum Bacillota; class Clostridia; order Oscillospirales; family Acutalibacteraceae; genus DTU089. The sequence goes on along the minus strand of JAZUOA010000047.1, from coordinate 6,031 downwards.
AGTTTTCTTGCTCGCCTTATTTTCGGCAATAAATTTTTCAGTTGAAATTATTTCGGGAACAGGCGCAAACTCACCCGTTGCAACTCTGGCACCGTTTTTTCTCACAAAACCGCTCCGCTCATATTTCTGCTCTTCTTCAGGCACAAATTCATGCTCAGCGGTTTTTTCTATATTTCTTACAGGCTTATTAAGAAACCTGTCTCGATATTTATTGCTGCCAAGGGAACCATAAACCTGAGGCTCTGCAGAACCCTCGGAGCGTTCCACCTTTTCAGTAATAATGCGGTGCTCAATGTTTTCATTATGAGTAGGCCTTGGATCTATTGATTTTGCTTTTTTTACAGGCTCTTCCTCATTAGGCTCTTCCTTTCGGATAATTCCGCTATCCTGCAAAAGCTCATCTATTTCTTCCAAAGACCATTTTCTCGGAGTTTTGCGTTCATCAGCCATTTCTCAATCCTCACAAAAATCAGTTTGATTTATAAATCTCTCTGTTTTGATATTTCATACATAAGAATACCCGCCGCAACAGATGCGTTAAGGGAGTTAATCTTTCCTTTCATGGGCATCGAAAGAACTACATCGCATTTTTCTTTTACAAGCCTGCCAACGCCATTCCCCTCAGAACCTATCACAAGCGCAACGGCACCTTTAAGGTTTGCATTATAAAAAGCTTCGCCATCCATATCCGCGCAATACACCCAAACGCCTCTTTTTTTAAGCTCATCAAGCGTTTGAGGAATATTAGTTACTCTTGCAACATGCATAAACTCAACTGCACCGGCAGAAGTTTTTGAAACCGCATAACTTAAAGGAGCACTTCTTCTTTTCGGAACAATAACTCCGTGAGCCCCGGATGCCTCAGCAGTTCTGATTATTGCACCCAAGTTATGAGGATCCTCTATTTCATCGCAAACAATTATAAAGGGTTGTTCACCTTTTTCTTCAGCCAAGCTGAAAATATCTTCAATCGTTGAATATGCCTTAACCGCGCCCACTGCTATAACGCCTTGGTGGTTACCGTGGCCGCACATAAAATCGAGCTTTTTGCGATCTACCTCTTTAACAGGAATATCAGCATCCCTGGCATCCGCAATAATTTTGGAAACAGAGCCTGTCCTTTCGCCTCTGGCAACAAGAATGCTGTCAAGCGCTCTTCCCGCCTTAATAGCCTCGCTTACGGAATTCCTTCCGAAAATAATATCTTTATCAGAACGGTTATCATTTTCTTTTCTGAAATCATCTGCACGATCGACAAAATCTTTTTTGCGACCTTTGAATTTATCGTCTTTTCTATCTCTATACATCATTAAATCCTAATTATAATCCCAAGTAAGGAACATTCTTAAAAATCACATTGAATTTAAAGTTTATACTGTAGGTATAAGCTTTTCCTTGCCACCCATATAAGGTCTTAATGCTTCGGGAATATTTACGCTACCATCCTCATTAAGATTGTTTTCAAGGAATGCTATGAGCATTCTGGGTGGTGCAACAACAGTGTTGTTAAGTGTATGAGGGAAGTATTTTTTATCCTTGCCGCCTGCGCGGATTTTAAGCCTTCTTGCCTGAGCATCGGAAAGATTGGAGCAAGAACCAACCTCAAAATATTTTTGTTGACGGGGGCTCCATGCCTCAACATCAATAGATTTAACCTTCAAGTCTGCAAGGTCACCTGAGCAGCATTCGAGAGTTCTTACAGGAATATCAAGAGTTCTGAAAAGGTCAACTGTATTCTGCCAGAGCTGGTCAAACCAATAGGAACTATCCTCAGGCTTGCAAACAACAATCATTTCCTGCTTTTCAAATTGATGTATTCTGTAAACGCCACGTTCCTCAATACCATGGGCACCCTTTTCTTTTCTGAAACAAGGAGAATAACTTGTAAGGGTTTGAGGAAGCTTTTCTTCAGGGATAATTGTATCAATAAACTTACCTATCATTGAATGCTCGCTTGTACCTATAAGATAAAGGTCCTCGCCTTCAATTTTGTACATCATAGCATCCATTTCAGCAAAGCTCATAACACCTGTTACAACATTGCTTCTTATCATAAACGGCGGAATGTAATAAGTAAAACCGCGGTCAATCATAAAATCTCTTGCATATGAAATAACTGCAGAGTGCAATCTCGCAATATCTCCGCAAAGGTAATAGAAACCATTACCGGCAACGCGGCCAGCGCTGTCAAGGTCAATGCCCTCAAAGCGCTCCATAATTTCTCTGTGGTATGGAATCTCAAAATCCGGAACTATCGGCTCACCATAACGCTGAACCTCAACATTTTCGCTGTCATCCTTACCTATAGGAACTGATGGGTCAATAATATTGGGAATAAGCATCATAATATCATTAACCTTTTTGGAAAGGTCGGCTTCCATAACCTCAAGCTCTGCAAGACGCTTAGCATCATCGGAAACCTTCTTCTTCATTTCCTCTGCCTCGTCTCTTTTACCCTGAGCCATAAGAGCGCCTATCATTTTGCTGTTTTTGTTTCTTGACGCTCTGAGAGAATCGGCCTCACCTTTAACTCTACGGCTTTCGGCATCAAGCTCAATCACCTCATCAACAAGGCCTATTTTATTATCCTGGAATTTATTTTTTATATTTTCTTTTACAATTTCGGGGTTTTCCCTTAAAAATTTAATATCTATCATTTTGCACCTTGCTCCTTATTTTTTATTCATTATCAAAAATTTTTAAAAGCTTTTTCAAATCGTCATCATTAAAAAACTCAATTTCAAGAGAACCTTTTTTTGATGATTTTGTTATACGCACCTTTCTTCCCAAAACCTCGGAAAGCGCAAGCTCCGCTTCATCATAGTAAGGATTGCGTTTTTTTGCTTTTTTACCTTGAGATTTCTCCTTAGCCATAGCTCTGGCAATTCTCTCAGTTTCTCTTACAGAAAGCCCTTTATCTGCTACAAGCTTTGCAAGTTCTTCCTGAGATTTAATATCCGCAAGTGAAAGTATCGCCTTGGCATGTCCTGTAGTAAGAACACCTTTCACAACCAGCTCGCTTAACTCCCCGGGTAAAGCAAGAAGCCTCAAGGAATTGGCAACTGCCGAGCGGGATTTACCTACAATCTCAGCAATCTCCTCTTGAGTGTAGCCATATTTATCACCAAGCTCTTTATAACCGTTGGCTTCTTCAATAGGGTTAAGGTTTTCTCTTTGTAAATTCTCAACAAGCGCAAGCTCTGCAACCTGAGAATCCGTTAAATTGCGAATCACAACAGGAACCTCCGAAAGCCCTGCTATGCGGGATGCTCTCCATCGCCTTTCTCCTGCAACAAGCTGGTAACCACCATCCGGCATTGGTCTTACAAGAAGCGGTTGTATAACACCATGCTTTGCTATGCTATCGGCAAGCTCCGAAAGCGCTTCTTCATCGAATTGTTTTCTTGGTTGCTCTCGGTTAGGTTCAATTTCAATAAGCTTAACTTTTATCGGACTTATATCATTTGATATATCTTCAACAGAATTCTCTGTAAAAATAGCACCTATACCTTTTCCGAGACCTGATTTTTTAGTTGCCATCTATATACTCCTTATAGTTATTGTAATCTTAAAAATTCTTCAGCAAGAGCGCTGTAGCTTTCAGCTCCGCGCGAAGCTCTGTCGTAATACAAAACAGGTTCACCAAACGAAGGTGCCTCTGAAAGCCTTACGTTTCTCGGAATAACCGTTGAATAAACTTTTTTCGGGAAAAAGTTTTTAACCTCGGCAACTACCTGTTGAGTAAGATTGAGCCTTCCGTCAAACATAGTTAAAAGCACGCCCTCAAGCTCGATAAATGAATTGTAAAGCCGCTTAATTGTTCTAACGGTTGCCATAAGCTGAGAAAGCCCCTCAAGAGCATAATATTCGCATTGAATAGGAACTATAAAGCTATCAGATGCAGTTAATGCATTTATAGTTATAAGCCCCAAAGATGGCGGGCAATCAAAGAATATAAAATCATAATTTCCCTGAATTGGCGCAAGCGCATTTTTCAGCACAGCTTCTCTTTTTTCCATAACAGCCAATTCCAATTCCGCTCCCGCAAGATTTATATTCGAAGGGATTATATCAACCCCTTGAAATTTTGTTCTTATTATGGCGCTGGCTGCAGGCAATGCACCCGTAAGCAGCTCGTAAGATGTGGCGGAAAGACCCTTGCGAGATATCCCGTAGCCGCTGGTGGTATTACCCTGAGGGTCAATATCAACAAGCAAAATTCTCTTGCCCATCGCACCTAAAGCGGCAGCAAGGTTAACAGCGCTTGTAGTTTTACCTACACCACCCTTTTGATTAACAATCGAAATAATCTTTGCCATCGTTCGTTCCTTTCAAAAACAATTACCCAATTATCCTATTTTACATATTTACTAGAGTATACCATATATATAGAAAAAATGGAATAGGCGTTTTAGAAAAATATATATTTTTTTAATCAATTTTAAAATAAAAAAATGCTTGCGTTTTTTCAAACGAAAGCAAAAAAATAAAGCGGGTTCAAACCGCCCAACATATTTATTATAGCAAATCCCATCAACTCCGTCAATATTTTAACAAAAAATCTTTTACCTTTTTAACAAACTTCTCTGTTTTCAATAAAGCTCTTCAGGTAACTTTGTACAAATTACAATATTGAAAAAATATATTTGGTGTGCTATTATAAAGACGAAGAAAGGGTGAGTCCAATGTACAGATAAATCCTGAATCTATTAAGAAAGGATTGAGTCCCATGTTCTTCTAAACCTGCTCAAAACTAGAAATGCTTGACAATGGTAAAGAGCTCTCCTGCTTCAAATATGAAGCTTGACGATAAACCGGAGCAAAGTAAAGTTAATGAGCTGATCTAAAACCCAAAAACAAAAAGCACCGAAACAAAGTGTTTCTCACTTACGGGAGTTTATAATAGATACGTCTTTAAAAATCGTTTCGGATTTCATTTGTAAAAGGGTTAAAAATTCAAGAATTGAGAGGTAACCAAAGATGTTAGATACTAAAATCGAATCAAAATGACCCTTGACTACGGGCATCGAAAGATGGGTAGTCAAGGGTTGTTTTTTATTGGTCGTTTCCGAAATCTGCTATATATACTTCCAAAAGCTTTTCAGGCCAATCAGAAACGGGTTCAAGCTTTCCGGTAAAGAAACGCAAGGTTTTAGGCTCATGAACAAATCTTAAGCCTCCTATGAGATGACGATGGTCATAGAGCCACTTAACCCGGTCTATAACATATTCTGTTTGAGAAAGAGTGAAAACTCTTCTCGGGAATGCAAGGCGCACCATTTCAACAGAAGCAATATGCTCTGTACCATCAGGGTTTCTTTCCTCTGAAAGAGTGCCTCTTTCCATACCGCGAATACCTCCACAAAGATACAACGCAGCAACAAGCGAACCTGCAGGATATTCCTCGGCGGGAATATGGTCAACAACCTGCCTTGCATCAATATGAGCACCTAAACCGCCGCCGGGAGTAACCATCGGAACGCCTAATTTATCAAGCTCATTAACGCAATGGTTAATAAACTGGGGCGCTTGAGAAATTATATCAAGGTCCATTGTTTCTTCAAAACCGATTATAAGAGCCTCCATTTCCTTAACCGACATACCGCCATATGTAAGGAAGCCCTCAAACATTGTGATATAATCTTCCATGGCGTGGAACATAGCTTCATCTCTTACCATAATTCCGCCGCCACGGCCAAAGCCGAATTTACGGGCGGAGAAGTAAACAATATCAAAAAGATCTGCGATCATTCTTGTGATTTCGCGGATAGATTTATCCTTCATTGATTCTTCTCTTGTTTTTATGAAATAGAGGTTATCCTGCAAAAGAGAAGCATCAAGAACCGTAACAATTCCGTGTTTTTTAGCAAGATCAGTTGCCTCTTTCATATTTTCATAGGAAATCGGTTGACCACCGATAAGGTTTGTGCCTGCTTCAAGGCGCATATACGCAATATTTTCTGCACCCTCTTTTTCTATACATGCCTTAACTTTATCAAGGTCGATGTTACCCTTAAAGGGAAGATTGCTT
>JAZUOA010000046.1:0-4078 GCA_045604445.1 Acutalibacteraceae bacterium | reverse complement strand
GTTCGTTTTTGCTCTCCCTCAAGAGCGCCTAAGTATATTACCACAGTATATACTCTCTTGTCAACTCCTTTTTTCCCTTTCTTTCCACCCTCCCGGGTGTTGCGAAATCTCGTATCCGGAAAAAACTCTGTTGACTTTTGTTTGCCGGCGTTTTGACGCCAACAGTTAGGGATTATATCACTACGAAAACTAAAAGTCAATACCTAATTTCAATTTTTTTCGATTTTTTTCGCAGTGCTTATTTTAAGTATATTTTCATAGCTTTCCATATAAGAAAAGCCCAAAATATTCATATCATCATAAAGCTCTTTCAATGGTATCAGAACAAAGTCTCTCTCTCCTATAAACTTGTGAGGAAGGCACAATTCCTCCGTTGAAGATTCGCAACCCTCAAAAACCAGCAAATCCAGATCTATTATACGCGGACCATTTTTAATTCCCCGCTCTCTCCCCATACCTGCTTCTACACCCAAACACATCCCCAAAACCGCCTCTGGAGAATATGGGCTTTCAATCTCTACAACGGTATTATAAAAGGACCTTTGCTCTGTATATCCCCAAGGGGCAGTTTCATAAATACTAGCTTGCCTCAGAATCCTCATTTGAGGTATCAACCCCAAACTGAAAATTGCATTTTTTATATTTGCCTGTCGGTCACCGATATTGGTACCTATTCCTATTACCGCTTTTTTCATTCCATTGAACCAACTATCAGCTGTTCTCTTGTAACGGTATCTTCTATTGCAACATATTCAAAATCCGCATCAATCGGAGCATCCGGTTTTTTAACGGTTACCGTTATACTTTTTAATTTAGGATATTCCTTCAGAATTTCCGTTCCTACCTTATTTGCCACACATTCCAGAAGATTATAGCTTTGCTCAGTAAAAACTTCAGTTGCAGTTTTAATCATAGAAGCGTAGCTTACCGTGTGATTAAGGTCATCGCTGATTTGTGCCTTTCTTACATCTATTTCTGCAACCATATCTAAAATAAAGAGCTGACCATTTTCTTTCTCCTGGAGCAAAACACCATGGTTGGCTTTAATTTTCAAGCCTTTAATAATTATCTTTTCCATTTATATACACCCTCTTTTAATTGAAACGGCAATTTTTACAGCATCCACCGATTGAGCTACATCGTGGACTCGCAAAACGGACGCTCCTGTATACGCAAGAATTGCTGCTGCGGCAACACTTCCACTTAATCTATCGGCAGGAATGTTTTTGTTAGTAATTTCCCCAATTACACGTTTCCGGGATACTCCTACGAGCAAAGGCGAAAACCGAGAAAACATTTCACAACTCCCTAATAACTCAATGTCATCTTTCCGCGTTTTTCCGAAGCCTATTCCGAAATCATAACAAAGGGACTCCCCCTCTATACCAAATGCAGTTGCTTTATCTTTCATTTCAGAAAAATAATCTAAAACTGCTTTAGCAACTCCTTCGGTATACACTTCCACCTGAGCCGAGGTTTTTCCACCGGTATGCATAAACACCCAACCGGCACCGTAATGCTTTACGATTTCCGCCATAGATTCAGAAAACTCACCGCTTTCGTCATTCACAATGCTGACTCCGTTTTCCAAGGCATATTTCGCAATCTCAGGTCTGAAGGTATCAATCGATAACGGCACCTTCGCTGCTTTCACAATATCCGGAAGCATCCTTAACCGAGAAAGCTCATCTTCTAACGATGCAATTTTATTCATAGGGGCAGTTGAACAAGCACCGATATCGATGATATCGGCACCCTGCTCCTGTAAAATATTCAATTTTTCAACCGCTGCTTCAAAGCAACTACATTCACCGCCATCCGAAAACGAATCAGGGGTTATATTCAGTATACCCATAACAAGCGGTCTGTTTTTTTCTTCAATAAGTTTTTTAAAAGAAAACATTATTTTCTCCGAATTACATATTAAATTATTATTTTCCAGTAAGAAGCGCCATAACCTCAGCCCTTGTTCTTGCATCCTTTCGGGCAGTTCCTCTTAATGCCGATGTTTGAGTAGAAGAGCCTGCAGCTTTTGCTCCACGCATAGTCATACACAGATGCTCTGCCTCAATCAAAACTGCAACACTTGTTGCCCCTAACTCATCATGAAGAAAATCTGCTATTTGTGATGTTAAACGCTCTTGTACCTGAGGACGTTTTGCATAAACATTCACGATACGCGCAAGCTTAGAAAGACCTATAATCCTGCCATCAGCAGGAATATAAGCAATATGGGCTTTCCCAACGAACGGCAATAAATGATGCTCACACATTGAATAAAGCGGTATATCTCTTACAACAACCATTTCCTCGTTGCCCGGCTCATTAAACAATTTAAGATGAGTATGAGCATCCTCAGACAAACCACTGAAAACTTCTTCATACATTCTGGCGACCCTTGCAGGCGTTTCTTTTAAACCATCCCTATCAGGATCTTCTCCTATGGCTTCCAGAATATCGCGAACTGCTCTTTCAATTTTTTCTTTATCCATCACAAATCACCCTTCAAAAAAACAAACAAATAACATTAAGGCCTTCATCACTGCTGTAATAAACCTTAGCACCAGTTAAATCCTGCAAAACACCTGCATCCTTATATACATTGTATATAACCCCTTCATTAAAAAGCGAATTACGAGCTTGCTCCATAACAGAAGCATCAGAAAAACGGAGTTCTACGCATTGGTAACCACGTTGAATTGCAGTATGCACAGCATTTGAAACCGTTGTTTCAAACTCCTCACCTGCACCATTTTCAAAAAAAGCATTTTCATAAACAAAATAATTAAACTTATTTGCAGTTGTAAGAGGAACACTTTGCTCAACGCGATGCTCTAAAAGAATATCATCTGTATCAACATTAAAATAGGTATGGCGCAAAACCGAAGTTTCTGATTTAGGGTCATCCCAAGTTATATCAACAAAATAACCCTGACCCTCTAATACAATATAATTCCACATATGACCAACATAGTTGACACCATCTTCTGCCGAATCACCCGTCATAAGCCTATTATCAATATTTAACATATTCATAACATACTGAAAGGATCTTGAATACCCCTCACAAGAAGCTTTTCCTTCAACGAGGCAACCGTAAATGGTGTTACCGAGCGGACTTTGCGCGATGTCGCTGTATATACAATTATTTATAATGTAATCATGAACATAAAGTTCCTTTTCATAAACAGAAGTATAACTATTTGCTCCGTTAATAATTGTATTTATTATTTCCTTAGCCTGAGAAAGCCTGGAATCATATTCAGCCTTAGTCATTGAATATACGGGTTCAAAATATGTTTTGTAGCCTTCTGTGTATACACTGCAATTAAGCCCTAAGCAAAATAAATCAGGATTATCCAACGAAAGTGCAGAAAAAATTCTATTAAGATCACCATTACCTAATTCCGGTATCTCAATTTTTTCAGGCATATTGTATATTTCTTTAAGTATAACAGAATAGACCTTTTTCTCATCATCGCTAAGCTCATTAAAATTATGCCTGTAATAGCCCGTACCATCACCGGAGGCAACATCTTCAAAAACAAAATCCGTAGGCTTCATAACAGACTCATATATAACATTAACGCAAAGCGCGCTAATACCCAAAGCAAAAACGACAACAAACAAAAGCACGACAGCAAGCTTAGCCTTGCTATTTGAATTACTTTTCATTTATAAACTCCTTTGATGAAACAAATACCTTTAATTTTTCTTTCGAGGTTTTTGGAACCAATGATTCCAATTCATCCTTTGCATTTGTATAATCGACAATTGAGATATTGGTATCGCATTGGTTTATCAAATCAGAAAACAATGAATCAGCAGAAACAAAGCTTTCTGCAGTATAAAATTCATTAAACGCAGCCACAATAACCTGTGCGTTCAACTCTGAGCATTCGTAACCTTCTTTTGATTCGCTTAGATATTTCATATATTTAAAAGTTTTTTCGGGGGTAAGAAGATTCTCACCCCTTACCATTTCAAGAAACATATACGGCGTATCATATTCAATATTTTCACTGACGCTTAAAGTAATATCTCCCAAAATTCTGAAAACAGATTTATACCCTGTATC
>JAZUOA010000045.1:0-8412 GCA_045604445.1 Acutalibacteraceae bacterium | reverse complement strand
ACGTACCTTTGTACGCCTTCGGGTAACCAAAAACACGGCTAAAGCCTTGTTTTTGCTCGGTTTGTTCGTTCTGCATCATTTTTTTCTATCCCCTAAAAAAGTGGCTGGAAAAAAACTCACGTTTTTTTACAGTCCATTTTTTATAGCTGATCTTTTCCCCATCTGTCAATTCCGGCTCTTTGCATAGCACCAACAATTTTTTCCGGAACATCCCCGTATTCATCATAAAGGCTTTTTAATAAAAGCTTAGCATCCTCCCGTTTAGTATTTTCGTTAGCCGGGCATCCGCTTTTAACAACGGGCAATTTAAGGCGCTCTGAAGCCGCCTCAACCTCTCTTTCGCGAACATATACAAGCGGTCTTATCATAGTTATATCTCGCCTTGAAAGGTAAGTTACGGGGGCAAAACAACCTATTCTGCTTTCGATAAGCAAATTCATCATAAATGTTTCAGCGGCATCATCCAAATGATGACCCAAGGCAATTTTATTGCAACCCGCTTCTTTTGCTGTATCGTGAAGAATTCCTCTGCGCATCCTTGAACAAAGGCTGCAAGGGGATTTTTCTTTTCTTATATTAAAAATAATTTCATATAAATCAGTGGGTTTAACAATGTATTCCACACCGTATTCCTTACACATTGCCTTAATCGAGGAAAAATCACCGTCTTTATTATCAAAACGCATATCAATGGTAATGGCTACAAGCTCAAATTTATTGGGATAAAACCTTTTAAGCTCGCACAAGGCTTTTAAAAGCATAAGGGAATCCTTACCGCCTGAAACCCCTACAGCAATTTTATCACCATCGAATATCATACCGTAATCATCAACGGCGGCTCTTACATGGCTTAAAATATTTCTCATTATTATTCCTTTTTATCTTCTTTTTTATTATCGCCATCGCCTATTCTGATATCCTCTTCCTTAGGAACGCGGCGAAGGGTTACAACCAAAACAATAACCGCAGCAACAAGAGCAACAGCTAAAACTGCTATATATGTAGCTCTTTTAGTTTCTTTTTCTTTAGCTTCTTTTTGGCGATAACCGAAAAGGTCTTCGCCCTCAACTGTTTCGGAAATATCAGTATATCTTTCATTAACATCAATTGTTAACTGAAAATCCGTTTCCTTTGCGGCTATTGCGCAAGGCGATAAAATTCCCAAAAGCATTATTAAAGCTATTATAACACCGAAATTTTTTTTTATCATAAGCTAACACCCTTTGCTAATTGCTCTTTTAAATTTGAAATTGCTTTTTTCAAAATATCTCTCGGGCATGCAACATTAAGCCTGGCAAAGCCCTTGCCTCCCTCACCGAACCAGATACCCGGGTCTTGAATAATTCCGCATTTATTTAAAAATTTATCCAGCTCATCATCGTTAAGCCCTAAAGCAGACATATCAAGCCACATTAAATATGTTCCTTCACAATCGGTAACCGAAACCTTTTCAACATCGCTTAAAATTTCATTAACCAGGTTAATATTTTCTTCAATGTAATTATTTACAGAATCAATCCAATAATCGCATTCAGTATAGGCAGCTATAGTTGCAGGGCGCGAAACGCAGTTAATACAGCTATAACCATCCATTGAAAGCTGAGATTGAAACCTTTCGCGCAATTTTTCATCAGCAATTATTATGTTTGATGTGCCTAAGCCTGCCAGATTGAAGGTTTTACTCACCGCAGTGCATATAACCGTATTGGAAGCAAAGCTCTCATCAACATTATTTATCACGGTATGCTTTTTATTTTTTCTTACAAGGTCAAAATGAATTTCATCGCTTACAAGCACAACATTATTTTTAAGGCAGATTTCTCCTACCCTTTTAAGCTCCTCTTGGCTCCACACCCTGCCTACAGGGTTATGAGGGCTACAAAGGAGCATTAGCTTAACGCTGTTATCCGAAGCAATTTTCTCAAGCTCTTCAAAATTCATTTCATATCTGCCGTTTTTGTTTATCAAAGGATTATCGGCAACTATACGATTGTTATTAAGAATTGAATTCTTGAATGGATAATAAACAGGGCTTTGAATAATGACCTTATCTCCTTCGTTTGTAAAGGCACGAATGGCAGTATTTATTGCAAAAACAACACCACCAACGCAGGTTATCCAATCATTTTCAATTTCAAAATTATGGCGGCGAAGCATAAACTCTTTAACCGAATTTTTGTAATCCTCATCGCTGCTTGTATAACAGAAAAAACCTTTTTCAGTAAATTCTTTTATAGCCTCGCGCACCTCTGAAGGAGTTTGAAACTCCATATCTGCAACAGAAAAGGGATATGCTCCATTTTCTATTAAATCATTTGTTACAATTGTATCCCATTTATAAGAACCGCTGTTTTTTCTGTTAAAAACCTGATTAAACATACCTGATACCTTTTATGCGTTAATAAATAAAATTGATGAAGCAAGCATTACCTGCCCCCAGAAATATGTAAGAATATTGAATATTTTTAAAGGATAATTCTTTTTCTGACCGCCAAAAGAGATAATACCCAAAGTAACATCGGAAAGCAAAAAACAAACTGAACCACAAGTTAAAAGCAAGAAAGCAATTATGCCATATTCTGCGCCTGTTTTGTAATAATGCCAACCTAAAACCGATGCTCTTACAAGCATTGATGTTATAACAAGTAAATAAATAATAATTGCATATTTAACAACCTTAGGCGTAAATTTTACTTTCATAATTACAGATAATATCATAAGAACTGCAACAACACCGATTATGATTAAAATTTCGCTTAAATTAAACATTTTATATTCCGGTGCAATTTTTGGGGTTGCCTTAATAAATGCGGCAATATAAACAATATGGCCAATCAAAAAGCTGATAAAGCCGGTTGCAAAGTAGGCATTAGTAGGCTTTGCATGGAGAAAATAATCACCTATCCAGCCAAAAACCAAACCGATAAGCATTGTTATAGCGTAGCTTGAAAAATTGCCTGCTATATGCATTGAAAGAGCGCCTACGCAAACAAAGCCGGTGGCGCAAACCATTTTTAAAATAAGAGATTTTCTGCATTTCTCAGGCCAAAGAGCCTTTAAATACCAAGGCACGCAAAACACCTCAACAAGCAAACATATCCCCAATAAAATCCACAATGCCAAATTTATCACCCGTTAAACAATTGTTGTATATATTTTATCATACAGATATTGAAAAGGCAATAACAAAATAACGCACCCCCGACTCAGAAGAGCGGGGGCGTGTTTTACAAAAAAGGAATTGCGAAATTAGTATTTGAACTCTGAATATTCGCAGTTATTATAAAGAATACCGCCGATATCAAGAGTAAATACTGTAATCTTAGCATTTGCTTTAATATCAACTGTTGCATAGTGACCAAGAGTAACGAATTTACCGTCTTTAGTCATTTCAGCAGTAATCTTGTAGCCTTTGTAGTTAACTGAACGGCTGTTGATTGCGCTAACAACAGCAACATCTTCTTTGATTGTTCTTTCAATATCTTCCCAGAAGAGAACAGAAGATGTAACTTTAGCAAGGAAGCTGGACTCTTCATTCATAGGAGTATCTTCATCAACCATAATGATTGTGATTTCATAGTTACCGTTTGGAAGGTCTTTCTTAGTTGCGCTTGCAACTTTACTAAGGTCTGTAAGTGTGCAATCAGGGAAACGGTTTTTAGCATCGTCTGAGCCCTTTGCCTGAATCTGCATTTCAGCTTCTTCTTTAGTTGTCATAAAGCTGTCAATAACAGGCTGAAGAACGCCACCTACGCTACCAACCTGAAGATTTTCAAGAACCTGCCACTCAATTTTATTGTAGCCTGCTATACCATTAGCAGCAATTTTATGAGCTGCATCCTTGTAGAAGTTAAAGGTTTTAGTTTTATCCCAAGTTTCTGCAGCTGCGCCACCAGTTGAACCAGTTGAACCTGTTGAACCTGTGCTACCTGTTGAGCCTGTACTACCTGTAGAGCCTGTTGAGCCTGTACTACCTGTAGAGCCTGTTGAGCCTGTGCTACCTGTAGAACCTGTAGAACCTGTTGAGCCTGTTTGAGAATCTGCTCCGGGAGTTGTTGCTGTTGAACCTGTGTTGCTATCGGGAGTTACAGCTGTATTACCGGTTTGTGTATCGCCTGTTGAGCCTGTGCCTTCGCCTTCAGCAACCTGTTCTGTAGCAGCATCTTTTGCAAGGAAAACAACTGATGCAATTGAAACTGCGTTACTTGTGATAATTGTAAGGACGAGAGCTATTGTAACAATAATAGCAATTACCTTCATATCTGAGTTTTTCATTTGGTATAATACCCCTTTCATTGCAAAACGCATTAAGCCGATTTGCATATTTTTAACACCTATTAGATTACAACAATTTGATAAAAAAGTCAATATATTTATAGAAAACATAAAAAACCGACTCCCTTACGGGAATCGGTTTATGTAGGTTATTTAAAATCAATATTTGAAATCCCAGTATCTAACATTAAATACAAGAATACCATCACCGCTGATAGAACCAACGATAAGCTTAGCATCTGCAACGAGTTCAGCAGCGCATCTGTGAGTAATTTCAACAAATTTGCCATCCTTTGTCATTGTAGCTGTGATTGTGTAAGCTTTGTATGTAATTTCACCTTTATCAAGGCTCTTAACAAGAAGCTTAACAGCACTGTCGTTCTTAACTGTGTCGTGAACATCTTCCATGTAAAGGAAGTCTCTTGACATAAGGTTAAGACCATCTGTATCAGTTTTAGCGGGGTTAGTAACATCCTTCATAACGATTGTTACAACAACGTTTGAACCGGAAGCTGTTTTGGTTACGCTTTCGATTGTGCTTTCTGAACAGTTACTGATAGGCATACGACGCATTGCATCTTCGGAACCTTTTTCCTGAACCTTTGTTTCAGCATCTTCCTCTTTTGTAAGGAAGCCTTCAATAAGAGATTTAAGAGAATCGTTACCGCCAACATTTATTCTTTCAATTGCCTGCCAGGATTTATAGGAATAACCTGCAACACCCTTAGTGTTGATTTCCTTAGCAGCCTTCTGGAACATTGCAAGAGCTTCTTTATCTATCTTGGAAGCGGAAGCATTGTTATTTGTATTTGTATTTGTATTTGTATTGGTATTTGTGTTAGTCTGTGTGTTTGTATTTGTGTTAGTCTGTGTGTTAGTGTTAGTGTTTGTGTTAGTCTGAGTATTTGTCTGAGTGTTAGTCTGAGTATTTGTCTGAGTGTTGGTGTTTGTCTGAGTGTTTGCATCAGGTGTTGTGTTTGTGCTAACGTTTGAATTTACATTTGTGTTTGTGTTAGCATTGTTTGCCTGAGTGTTGTCACCCTGAGCAGGAGCTTGTGTTGCAACGTCGTTTTTAGCAAGGAAAACAACTGATGCAATTGAAACTGCATTGCTTGTGATAACTGTGAAGAAAAGTGCTATACTGAGAATTATAGCAATAACCTTCATATCTGAACTTTTCATTGGTATAATACCCCTTTCAACTTTTTAGTATTGTAGAGCCGAAGGGGGCTCAAATTACAATACCACATTATTTTTCAGTATCTAAAGATTAACCCAAAAAAGCTAAAAAGTCAAGAACATTTTAGCCTAAACCCACATCAACGATGTATTTTCGGCAAAAAGCCGAAAATGCATCATATTTTTTGTGTATTCCATATATTGCGAGCGTATTCGTTGATTGCTCGGTCTGCGGCAAATCTGCCTGAATAAGCAATATTGAGAAGCGACATCTGATTCCATTTTTTCTTATCAAGGAAGGTTTCGCGGATTTTCTTTTGAGCCCTTTGGTAATCAGCAAAATCAGCAAGCACCATAAAGGGATCGTGGTGAATAATTGTTCCTGAAATATCGGAGAAATCCTTACCATCAATACCACCGCGGCTTATGAAATCAAGCACCTTACGAAGCTCAGGATTATTGTTATAATAATTTTGGGGATTATAACCTGCTTTACGAAGCTCGGTAACCTCATCGGCATGCATACCGAAAAGGAACATGTTTTCATCCCCTACCGCCTCATGAATCTCAACATTTGCACCGTCAAGAGTACCGATAGTAAGCGCACCATTCATCATAAGCTTCATATTACCGGTTCCGCTTGCTTCTTTACCCGCAAGAGAAATCTGCTCTGAAACATCCGCTGCAGGCATAAGCCTTTCTGCATTGGTTACATTGTAATCCTCAACATAAAGAACCTTAAGCCTACCCTTTATATCAGGGTCTTTATCAATCATTTCGCCGAGAGCGAGAATCATACTGATAATTCTTTGAGCAACATAGTAGCCCGGGGCAGCTTTAGCACCGAATATATAAGTTTTCGGAACAAAATCGCCATCGGGATTTTCTTTGATTGCAAGGTATTCCGAAACAATATTAAGCGCGTTAAGATGCTGGCGCCTATATTCATGAAGGCGCTTAACCTGAACATCAAAAATAGAATCGGTATTAAGCTTAACACCTGTTTTCTTTTGAATATGCTTTGCAAAAGCTTCTTTATTTGCTTTTTTAATTTCACCGATTTTATTAAGAACCTCTTCATCATCCTTAAATGCATCAAGCTTAGAAAGATGCTCAGCATCGTAAATGAATTTATCATTGCCTAAAAGCTCTTTAATATATTCGGTAAGCTTGGGGTTTGCCTGGCAAAGCCAACGGCGGTGAGCTATACCGTTTGTAACATTGGTAAACTTATCAGGTGTAAGCCTGTAAAAATCATTGAAAAGTGAATCCTTAAGAATCTGGCTATGAAGGGCGGAAACGCCGTTAACCTTGTGGCTTGCAGCAACACAAAGATTTGCCATTCTTACCGCACCGCCTGAAACAATTGCGGTTCTTTCAACATAATCTGCATCATGGGTGCTTTCCCAAACATAAGCGCGGAAGCGGTTATCAATTTCTTTGATAATAGCGTAAATACGGGGAATAAGGCGTTTAACAAGCTCCTCGCTCCAGCATTCGAGAGCCTCGCTCATAACTGTGTGGTTAGTGTAAGCAATTGTGTTTGTAACAAGGCGCCATGCATCATCCCAACCGTAGCCGCATTCATCAAGAAGAATTCGCATAAGCTCCGGAATTGCCATCGTCGGATGAGTATCGTTAATATGAACTGCTATTTTTTCAGGCAAATTATCAACTGTGCCATATTCACGAAGATGGTGGCGGACAATATCCTGAACAGAAGCAGAAACAAGGAAATACTGCTGGCGAAGCCTTAAGGATTTTCCTTCAGGGTGGTTATCCATAGGATAAAGCACCTTGCTTATAACCTCTGCCATTGCCTGACGCTCCATAGAGCGAAGGAAATTACCCTGGTTGAAGGATTTCATATCAAACTCAGGCGCTTTTGCGCTCCAAAGGCGCAAGCAGCTTATACCCTTGCCATCCTTACCGGCAACAAACATATCATATGGAACAGCCTGAATAACATTACCGTCAACCACTTCAACGCTATGATAATCATCATACCAACATTCGTTAAGAGTGCCCTCAAAGCAAACATTTACCGCACTGCTCTCACGGGGAACGAGCCATACCTCGCCACCGGGAAGCCAGTTATCAGGGAGCTCTGTTTGCCTGCCCTCAACAAGCTTTTGGCGGAAAATGCCATATTCATAAAGAATTGAATAACCCCTTGCGGGATAGCCCTGAGTTGCAAGGGCATCAAGATAGCAAGCGGCAAGCCTGCCAAGACCACCGTTACCTAAGCCTGCATCAGGCTCGCATTCAAAAAGATTATCAAGCTTAACGCCGTAATCCTTCAAAACGCTTGTAAATGTGTTTGTAAGATTAAGGTTGAAGAGGGTATTTTTAAGAGAACGACCCATAAGAAATTCCATTGAAAGATAATAAACGCGCTTTTTACCCTCGGAATCTGCCTTTTTAGAAAGCTCGGCCCTTCCCTCTACCATCATATCTCTTACAATCATAGTGATTGCTTTATAAAACTGCTCATCCGTTGCATTCTCGGCGGAAATACCGAAAAAATGAAGAAGCTTATTTTCAAGCATTTCTTTTGCTTGCTTCTTTGTAAGCTTATAATTCATACAAAACCTCCAAAAAATATTTTAAAAAGTGGTTTTTTAGTTATCCATTTATACATATTACACTAAAATCGGGATAAAATCAACTGTAATAAAAGGAAAATATGTATAATATATGATATGCTTTTTTGGATATTTTTTTGCGGAATAACTTTAAAGATAAAAAACAAAGGCAGAAAACGACTGATATATTTTTAAAAATGATAAAAAATCGGTTGACAATTTCAAATTGTTGTGATAATATATCAAGGCTAACATATGCAGAGATACCGAAGTGGTTATAACGGAACGGTCTTGAAAACCGTCGTACGGCAACGTACCGTGGGTTCGAATCCCACTCTCTGCGCCACCTCTTTTGAGGACAATTAAATAACTG
>JAZUOA010000044.1:0-15322 GCA_045604445.1 Acutalibacteraceae bacterium | reverse complement strand
GGGCGAAGATAGGCTGGCGCCTTTCAAGACCGAAACGCCGAAAAAACTTAAAAAGATTAGCTTTTAGGCAGGTTCGGATAACTCATTTCACCCTAGGGTTCGAACCTGCCTTAAATTGTTTTCTTTGGGCATAGCATTGTTAAAATGCTTAAAGCCACCCTTGGTTCAAGTATCAGGATTATGCTTTGCCAATTCCTCAAGCTCTCTTTTCCTTTGGTTTTCCTTTATATTCTCTTCCATCTCGTCGATAAATTCTTTGCGGTTTTTTCTTACCATCCTTTTGAGCTCGCGTTCAACCTCTTTAACATTATAAATTCCGCCTAAGCATATAAAGCCATCAGGCGTTCCTATTCTTATAGAGCCGGTTTTAATCAATCCCCAAAACGGGTCACCGATTTTTATATTTCTGTTTGTATGAAACCCTCTGTGGTAACAAAATTCCACGTCTTCAAAATCCACTTCCGAATATGTGCTCCAAAGCTCTTTATATCTCAGGAGGGTAACCGGACTACCCGTTCTGTAAATGTAGACTCCGAAATCATCATATTCCATAATGATTCTCGGAATAAACAAGCGAGCGAGAAAAGGAATTAAAAAGCATAAAAAATATATACCGTGACAAATTATGCATTCCCATAAAATTATATCAAAACTAACAGGAAAAAATCCATACTGTTCAGTCTGCGTCGCCCCCATGTTATAAACAAACTCCATATCCCATGCCCAGTTAAAATGCTCTATTTTTCGATTATATCTGTAGGAGCTGTAATATCTTCTCCTGCCACCTAAACATGTAAAAAGATATATATTACAAAGTATGTCCTTATCGGGAACTATTGCGTCAGTTAAAACCAAAATCGAATACACAAAACAAAACCCGCTTAAAATGATAAATGGGGGCAATATAAATAATATACCGTTGGCTCTGCGGGCTAAAACTCTAACTTCTGAAACATCCATTTCATTTTAACCTCAAAGAGCTTTCCGCGTTGTTTCTTCTTGACGAAAGAATTTTATGAATCTCAATTCCGACTTCCCGGGCATTTCTAATACCATGAACTCTTACCAATTCATTCTTGCAATTAATAATAACAATTCCCGTTTCCGACAGCTCCCAAAGAGCAACTATCATACCCCATATTTTTTTCAAGCCGGCATAGGCTCTTATTCCGTCAATAATAGCTTCGTAATTGCCTTTTCGAACAAGGGCATCTACGCTTCTGATTTCATTCAAGGGGATAATCTGAGAACCCTTAATTCCTTTATTTATATAAAGATTCATAGAGTCGCACTGAATAATTTTGCTTGGCAAAAGCAATCTTCTGAAAAAACGCAAAACAGCAACTATTGCAACTAAGACACCTATTATATAAACCGCCTTGAAAAGCAAGCTGATACCACTTTCATCCGTTAAATAAAAGCTTCTGAAAATATAAAACAAAACCAGATATAAGGGAGTGAGAATAAAAACCGCATTTTCTCTTTTACCCAAGGTCGTTAAATTATTTTCCACGAAAACCACCTCTTTCAACCTTTTTGAAAAAATTCTATCAAATAATTTGTATAATTACAAGTTAATCACCAAAAAAATCATAAAAAACTATTGATACTTTTTCATTTTTCTGCGATAATAAAGTGTCAAATTATGCAAACTTAAATTGGAGCAGTTTTTATGAATTACGATACAAACAAATTAGCCGAGCTTTTATTCCCGAATGTTACGGGTACAATTGCCCAGCTCGAAGAAAAATACCCCGAAAGAAATCTTAAAGAAGGCTCACGTGTTACGCGTTTTGCTCCTTCTCCAACAGGTTATCTTCACATTGGCGGTCTTTTCGGAGCCCTTGTAGATGTGCTTACAGCAAAAGCTACAGGCGGTATTGCCTATCTCCGCGTTGAAGATACTGATAAAAAGCGAGAGATTGATGACGGTGTTTCTGCAATAATCAACGGATTCGACTCTTTTGGTATTGATTTTGATGAAGGGGTTACGGGCTTTAATTCAGAAAAAGGTGCTTACGGTCCCTATACCCAAAGCAAACGCGCAGAAATTTACCACATTGTTGCGAAAGAATTAGTAAAAAAAGGACTTGCTTACCCTTGCTTTTGCACTGCAGAAGAGCTTACCGATATCCGTCAGGAGCAAGAAAAGGGTGACGCTCTTATATGGGGCTATTTCGGCAAATGGGCAAAATGCCGCGACCTTACTTTTGAGGAAATTGAGGAAAATTTAAAAGAAGGCAAGCCCTATGTGCTTCGTTTTCGTTCGGATGGGCAGGAAGATAAAAGAATTTTCTTTGATGATATAATCCGCGGAAAAATTGAAATGCCTGAAAACATAATTGACGAGGTTCTTTTAAAATCAGATGGCATCCCAACATACCACTTCGCCCACGCTTGCGATGACCATTTTATGAGAACAACTCACGTTATACGCGGTGAAGAGTGGATCTCATCCGTACCTAAACACATTGCTCTTTTCAAAGCCTGCGGTTTCCGCGTTCCGAAATACGCCCACACCCCTCAGGTTATGAAGATTGATGAAGAAGACGGCACTAAGCGTAAGCTTTCAAAGCGTAAGGACCCTGAAGCAGCTGTAAGCTATTTCGTAGAAGAAGGCTTCCCGAAGGAGAGTCTTATTGAGTATCTTCTAACCTTGCTCAACTCCAATTTTGAAGATTGGCGAAGAGCAAACCCTTCAGCAGACGCTTTCTCGTTTCCGTTTAACCTCAAAAAAATGAGCCCCAGCGGATGCCTTTTTGACCTGGTGAAGCTTAATGATGTAAGCAAAAACGTAATTTCCGTTATGGATGCAACTACTGTTTACAACCGTATTTCACAATGGGCACAGAAGCATGATTCTGATTTTTACGCTGTATTCACCTCAAACCCCCGGTATTCAACTGCTATGGTGAATATTGACAGAGAAAACCCCAAGCCCCGTAAGGATATAGCGAAATGGAGCGAGGTTAAAGAATATTTTTCATATATGTTTGATGAATATTACACTCCTGAATTCATATTACCCGAAAACATTTCTTCGGAAGATGCAAAAGCAATTCTTGAAAGCTATATAAAGGTTTTTGATGACACTGACGATAAAGATACTTGGTTCTCAAAAATCAAAGACCTTTGCGAGCCGTTAGGTTTCACGCCCAACGTTAAAGAATACAAAAAAACACCTGAACTTTTCAAAGGCCACGTTGGCGATGTTTCAACAGTTATTCGCCTTGCGGTTACATCCAGAAGAAATACTCCTGACCTTTGCTCAATAATGAATCTTTTAGGCAAGGCAAGAGTTGAAGCAAGAATAAATGACGTTTTAAAATCACTTTAAGGAGATAAATTATGGAAGAAATAAAAACTGAAAATTTATCAAACTTTATTCACGATATTATTGATGAAGAATTGGCTGAAGGCGTTAACACAAGGGTGCAAACCCGCTTCCCTCCGGAGCCTAACGGATATCTTCATATAGGCCATGCAAAGGCCATTTGTATTGACTTTACAACTGCTATGAAATACGGCGGCGTTTGTAACCTCAGACTTGATGACACAAACCCCTCAAAAGAGGATATCGAATATGTTGAATCCATCAAGGAAGATATTGAATGGTTGGGCTTTAAATGGGAAAAATGCCTTTACGCATCAAGCTATTTCGATTTTCTTTATGAATGCGCAATAAAGCTTATTAAAGACGGCAAGGCTTATGTTGATGACCTTTCAGCCGAAGAAATGCGCGAATACAGAGGTACTCTTACAGAGCCCGGCAAAAACAGCCCATATCGCGACAGAAGCATTGAAGAAAACCTGGACCTTTTCAAAAGAATGACCGATGGCGAATTCCCTGATGGTGCAAAGGTTTTAAGAGCAAAAATCGATATGGCTTCGCCTAATATGAATATGCGCGACCCTGCTATTTACAGAATAATGCATGTAGACCATCATCAAACAGGCGATAAATGGTGTGTTTACCCGATCTATGATTTTGCTCATCCTCTTTCGGATGCAAGAGAAGGCGTAACCTACTCTCTTTGCTCCCTTGAATTTGAAAACCACAGACCTCTTTACAATTGGTTTCTTGAGCAAATCGGCTTTGAAGAGCCTCCGAGACAAATTGAATTTGCACGCCTTAACCTTAACTACTGCATAACAAGCAAGCGCAGAAATATCCGCCTTGTTACAGATAACCTCGTAAGCGGTTGGGATGACCCCAGAATGGCTACAATCTGCGGTATGAGAAGGCGCGGTTATCCTGCCAAGGCTCTTCGTACATTCATTGAAAAGGTTGGCGTTTCCAAAGCCTATAGCGTTGTTGATTACGGTCTTTTGGAGGCTTGCGTAAGAGATGAACTTAATGCAGAAGCACCGAGAGCAATGGCAGTTCTGGAGCCTCTTAAGGTTATTATAGATAACTATCCTGAGGGAAAAACAGAAGAAATCGAGGTTGAGATTCATCCGGATAAGCCTGAACTCGGCAAAAAGACCGTTACCTTCGGCAGAGAAATTTTCGTTGAAAAAAACGACTTCATGGCAGAACCCGTTAAAAAATATTTCCGCCTGTTCCCCGGTAACGAGGTTCGCCTCAAAGGTGCATATTTTATTACATGCAACTCTTTTGAAACAGATGAAAACGGCAATGTTACCGTTCTTCATTGCACATATGATCCCGAAACAAAAGGCGGCAACGCACCTGACGGTAGAAAGGTTAAAGGCACAATTCATTGGGCAGGTCCCAAAGCATTCAAAGCAGAAGTAAGGCTTTACGACAGGCTCTTTAATGTTGAAGATCCCGCAGGCGTTCCCGATGATGAATTTGTTAACGCAATTAACCCCGACTCCCTTATAGTTTTAAAGGATTGCCTTATTGAAGAAGGTCTTTTGGATGCAAAGCCACTTGATTCCTTCCAATTTATGCGTAACGGTTATTTCTGCGTTGATAAGGATTCAACCAAAGAAAGCCCCATATTCAACCGTACTGTTCAACTTAACTCCTCCTGGAAAAAATAAACATAAAAGGATGATAAACTATGAAATACATCTATAAAATAGTAGCAGCACTTGGCGCTCTTGCTGTTGCACCTCTTATGATTTTCGGTGAAATTTTTTATTTCAAATTTGCTTCAACCGCCTTATCTTTAGCATTTTCCTTAGGCCAACTTTTAAAATCAGAAGAAATTGCAGAGATTCTCGAAGAAACCGGAGGCGTTATTCCGGAATTCATGGCAGACTCAATGTCTGTTTATGAAATCTTTGATTTGATTAAGGGCACAAGCGGAAGCGTTGAAATCCCGGAATCTGTTCAAATTCTGGTTTCTCCTTTTATAACCTTTGCTGTTGCTGCTGTTTTGCTTGCTGTGTGCGCAGTTGCAACTGCGGTTATCGCAATAGTTTGCAAGAACAACCGCAAGGTAATTTACTCCTGCGTTGCAGGAATCGGCCTCTCTCTTGTTGTTTCCGAATGCTTTAAAGGTATCGCAGAACCAATTTTAGAGGGCACAGTCAGCCTATCCACAATTATGGGCAGCACTTGGGCGGATATTATTGGCGTTGTTCAAGAATTATCGCTGACAACATTCTTCTGGTTTATTCCCGCTGTTTTCGCAGGAATTATAATCTGGACTGTTCTTTATAACTACACTCTTCCCGAAAGCGAGAAGCGCGAAAGAAAGTTAATGCTTGGGGAGGCGGATGACCAATGATTTTCGACAAGGTAGAAAATATGGGCTTATATTTCAGTAAGCTCCCCCAATTCGCAAAGGTGGAGCAAGCTTACAAAAGCTTTTGCAAATCACCTATAGCAGAGGGCAGAATTGATATTGACGGAGATAATTTGTGGTGCAATGTTGCTTCCTATGAAATTAACCCCGAAAACCCTTTAAAATACGAAGCTCACAGAGAATATGCCGATGTTCAATTGATGTTTGACGGAGCAGAAACTTTTGGTTGGGCAAATATCAATGATTGCAATATAACTGAGGATTTTAAAGAAGGCTCTGATATTGCATTTATGGATTGCGAAAACGGTCAATTCTTTAACCTCAGAAAAGGTTATTTTGCAGTTTTCTTCCCTGAAGATGCTCATGCCCCATGCCGAAAAAGCGATGAAAGCAAAACTGCTCATAAATTAGTTTTTAAGGTTAAGTTATAAAAAGAAGCTTGAAAGCCAAATGCTTTCAAGCTTCTTTTTTAGTAAGGCATGCTCACAACTAAATTAAATATTCCCTCTTCATATTTAATAAGCATATCACCCTTTAATTTTTCAACAGTTCTTTTAATGCTTTGAAGCCCGAGCCCGTGGTTTTCCTTATCTTTTTTAGCAGATATGTATCTTCCTGCTCTTTTTTGGGGGGCGCTTAAAGCGGGATTCCTTACGGAAATAATAAGCTCGTTTTCCAAATCGGTTATTTTTACATCTATATATCTTTCCGATTTTTCCGGTATTTGAGCGCAAGCCTCAATGGCATTATCAAGAGCATTGCTTAAAACCGTACAAACATCCATTGCCGAAAGCTTCATATCACTCAAAGGCGCAACATCAAATTGAGTTGCAACAGAATTTTTCTGAGCATATAAAAGCTTTTCGTTCAGCACCGCATCAACGGCGGAATTCCTGCTCATTGAAACATAGGTTGCTTCTTCAACCGCATCTGTCATCTTTTCAAGATAACCGAGAAGCTCCTCCTTGCTTCCGTTTTCAGCTATACCCTTAAGGCTAAAAATATGATTTTTCAGATCGTGGCGAAGCTCTCTTGTTCGGTTATAGCTTTCTTCAATTCTTTTGAAGGATTCTTTTTCAAGCCTCATCTGAGTATTCAACAAATCCGCGCTTCTTTTTATTTCAAGCTGATTTTGTAGCTTGGAAAAAAGAGTGAAAACAAGAACATTTATAAAAACAAGACCTGCTGTTGAAACAATTATATAAATGTTAATATCCTCACCGGGTGCTAATAAATCTATGTAGTATTGATAAACCGTAAGTGTTCCAAGAGTTGTTACGGGAACAGTCAAAAGAAGAAGCCAATATCTTATAGGAACAGATTTATTTTTTGATTTCGTAAACATTCCTATAAGAATAATTATAACAAGCATAAAGATATTAGGAAGCTCTATTGAAAGAATTCTGTAGAAAAAGCTTTCCGTAGTGAGATAGGGAATTTTCTCGAAAATTTCATCTATAAATAAAGAAAAAGCAAAATAAGAGAGAAGCTTTGAAAGAGCAACAAAAAGCGAATACACAATGAAGAAAAGCCCCTTAAGCCTCTTTTTGCCATCAAAAACAAAGAAGGCAACAGCAAGAATCATAAGCATTTGAACAGCAGTTTTAATGTTACCCGACTGCCCCGTTTCCTGAAGGGCAAGAAGAACCCCGGAGCTTACGATAAATGAACCCCATTTAGGTATTTTGCTTTTATACTTTTCATCAAAAAATGCGTTCATCAAAAGGAATGCAAAAAGCATTTCAAGGGTAGATGAAAAAAGCCTTATTAAATAGAAAAGAGTTGTTTCTAAAAATTCAAGCATATTTTTACCTCTTTGACCAAAGATACGCGTTTTTAACGGCAGTTGCCCTGCTCTTGCTTACAGGAATGGTTTCCCCATTCTGGAGTTGAACCCTGTCCTTCTCAACACATTTTATTTTTTTCGCATTAACAAAATAGCTTTGATGAGTTCTTATAAAATCCTTTCCGTCAAGCTGATTTTCAACATCATCAAGCTTACCGTAAAAACTGATTTCATCATTTTTCAAATGGATAACAAGAACCCTTTTGTTGCTTTCGAAATAAAGAATGTCATTAACGGAAATATTTTTAACCGATGAAGCTGTTTTTACGGTATAGTAGCTATCATCACTTTTGGAAAGCTCCCGAAGGCACTCGCCAAAAATTCTGTCAAAGGCGTTTTCAAGGTCGGTTTTAAGAATATATCTGAATGCTTTTACCTCATAGCCTGAGAAAACATATTCCGCAGATGAAGTAACAAAAACAATAAGGGCTTCAACCCCGGTATCGCGAAGGAGCTTTGCGCAGTCAACTCCGTTTATTGTTTTCATTTTAATATCAAGAAAGATTATATCAAAGCCCGCAGGATTTTTTTCGCATTCCTTAAGAAGCGGTGCTCCGTCAAGAAACACCGCAATATCAGCTTCCTCATCCGCTTTCGCAAGATAATTTATCGTTCTTTTTTCTATGTAATCGCAAATGTATTTTTCATCATCGCATATCGCTATTCTCAGCATATTCCCACCTCGGAGCTTGTGTTTGTTTTAATATATCATATTTATCATTTTTATGCAAACTTCAAGAATGGCATCTTAACCATTAACAATGCAGATGGCTTTCAAATATTTTCACTTCCTGAAAACAGTCTTTTTATATATACTTTTAAGCATCCCTTTTGATATACTCACACCATTTCAGTTATCATCATATTCTGCAAAAACGCGCTTACAGTGATTAAACCGAGAGTTCCCAACAAGCCGAAATTAAAAACATTTTTATAGTTCTTTTCTTTGACAGCGAAAACGATGCTTGTAACAATAAGTGCCGCCATTATGAGCAACGGAACGATTCCAAAGCCACTAAGGAATCCTAAGAAAAGTCCTGCTCCGCCGAAAATCAGGTCTGCAAGCTCGTATGCGGCAGAATCCACATACCAATAATTGCTTAAAATAATATTAGCAATCCCTACCAGGAGCGATGCACCAAAAGCTCCACCAAATATTTTATATAATTTTTTCAATTTTTCAGATGTTCTCTTCTTTGTCATAATTAACATCTCCTTTCTGTGACTAAAGCATATCACATATAATAAAAAAACTGCCCTAAATGTAACTTTCGGGCAGTTTTTTGTAATTTTTGGTATTGAGGGCCAAGATAGCCCGGCACTTTTCAAGACCGAAACCCCGAAAACCCTTAAATGGATTTTCTTTTAGGCATATTCAGATAACTCTAATCATCTCTCTATTCTTATATTACCGTTCCAGATCTTCCAAATCTGCTCCTCGCTATCGGGTTGAATATAATCCGTTAAAAATGTTGCAGCTAATGCTCCGCTTGCCCATCCGAACTGAAGCTGCTTTGAAGGCTCCCAACCCTTTAGTATTCCGTAGAGCATACCACCTACAAACGCATCCCCGCCACCTATTCTGTCAAGAACAGCAATTTCCCGAGGCTCAATATATTGAAAATCATCATCATTTTGCATAACCGCTCCCCAAAAATGGCGGTTGGCGTGTTTTACCTCCCGAAGCGTTGTTGCAAAAACTGTTGCCTGAGGAAAAACCTTTTTTATTGTTTTTACAGTTTCTTTAAAAAGCTCTGCAGGGGAAAGTGAATTTTCATCCAGTTCAGCCTTAAAAATTATCCCCAAGCATTTTTCATAATCCCATTTGTTTGCAATTATAATATCTGCTTGATTTGCAATTTCGCTAAAAATTCTTCGTAACTCAGGCTCTCTGTTTTCCCAAAAAGATGCCCTGTAATTAAAATCAAACGAAATTTTCGTGCCGTGTTTTTTAGCCGTTTTCGCAAGCTCCAGGCAAAACTCACCTGTTTCTTTTGAAAGCGCACAAATAAGCCCTGTAAGGTGAAGAAGCCCCACACCCTCATCGCCAAAAAGCTTTTCGAGCTCAAAATCTTTGGCGGTTAATGTTTTGCCTACCTCACCCGCCCTGTCATTGTGAACCCGCGGTCCTCTTAAGCCGAAACCGCTATCAGCAATATTAAATTGATGGCGATAACCCCAAGGGCCGCCCTGCTCAACCTCCTTCCCCTCAACCTCAATATTTCTGGAACGCAGATTTGCTTTTATAAATTGAGCAATAGGGCTACCTTTTACAAAAGTTGTAAGCACCTTTACGGGAAGTCCTAAATAAGAACAAACCGAGGCGGTGTTGGTTTCTGCGGAGGTTGCCTGCATATAAAAAAGCTCCGATGAAGAAACAGTTTGCCTATCCGGCGGAAGAAGCCTCACCCCAACGCTTGAAGGCACAAGAAGTGCATATTTATAATTATTCTTTATTTTTAACATTTTAACTCCTTTTTCAAAATGGCAAGCTTCGGGTGCTGCGCACAGTAATTTTATAGCTTGCATATGCCAAACACCAATAAGCGCCATGCTTTGGCAAGGTCAACTATACATTGTAGGTTGTTGAGGATGTATTTCCGCCCTCGCCCGTCCAATTAGTGTGAAAAAACCTTCCTCTTTGAAAATCTGTTCTTTCATAGGTATGAGCACCGAAAAAATCTCGTTGAGCCTGCAAAAGATTTGCAGGAAGCCTTTCGGAACGATAGCCGTCAAAATAGGTGAGCGCCGCTGTCATTGCAGGTACACTTATGCCGTTAAGCATCGCAACTGCGCAAACCTTTCGCAAATCCACCATACAATCTAAAACTGAGTTTTTAAAATAACTGTCTAAAAGCAAATTTGAAAGCTTTTGGTTTTTATCGTATGCTTCTTTTATTTTATCTAAAAATGCGCTTCTTATAATACAACCGCCGCGCCACATAAGCGCAATTTCGCCGTAATTCAGCTTCCATCCATAAGCTTCGGCTGCCTTTTTCATAAGAGAAAAGCCTTGAGCGTAAGATATAATTTTGGAAGCGTAAAGTGCTTTTTTTATATGATCGATATATTCATCCTTTTCCCCTTTAAAATCAAGGTTAGGGCCTGTTAATTCCTTAGAAGCCTGAACCCTTTCATCCTTCATGGAGCTAAGCACCCTTGCAAAAACTGCCGCAGTTATAAGCGTAAGAGGCTCCCCCTCCTCAAGAGCAGCAACGCTAGTCCATTTTCCTGTTCCTTTTTGCCCTGCGGTGTCAAGTATTTTATCTACAAGCGCTGAACCATCCTCGTCTTTAAGCTCGAAAATTTTCGCAGTGATTTCAACAAGGTAGCTTTTGAGCTCACCTTTATTCCAGGAATCAAACACTCTATGCAAATCTTCTGCAGAAAAATCCAAAAGAGTTTTCATTAAATGATAGCTTTCCGCTATTAGCTGCATATCGCCATATTCAATACCATTATGAACCATTTTAACAAAATGACCGGCTCCGCCTTCTCCTACCCAATTGCAGCACGCAGTTCCATCCTCCGTTTTTGCGCATATTGCAGTAAAAATAGGTTTTATCTCTCCCCAAGCCTCAGGCGAACCTCCGGGCATCAAGGACGGGCCTTTCAAAGCGCCCTCTTCACCTCCGGAAACACCCGTGCCTATATAAAAAAGCCCTTTACCTTCAACATATTTTCTGCGCCTTTCTGTGTCAAGAAAGTGGGAGTTTCCTCCGTCTATGATAATATCACCTTTGCTTAATAACGGAATCAGCTTATCGATAGTTTCATCAACGGGCTCCCCTGCTCTTATCATCATCATTATTTTCCGCGGTGGTTTAACTGAATCAACAAGCTCCTTCAGCGTTGTTGCACCTATAAAGCATTTGCCTTTGCCTCTCCCGTTTATAAATTTATGAACTGTTTCCGTTTCTCTGTTATAAACGGAAACGCTAAATCCCTTGCTTTCAATATTCATTGCAAGGTTTTCGCCCATAACCGCCAGACCTATAAGACCTATATCTGATTTTTCCATATATAATTTTCCTTTCTTTATTAAACAAATCGGAAACGGGAATATCCCTCTCCCGCTAACTCGATCCTCTTTATCAACTATTTAAACCGTCCATAACCCCAATGCAGGATTGCTTATATAGTAGATTTCTTCGCCATTTTCGGTATTCCAACCATCCTTCAGTTTTTGGGGATTATATTTTTCTACCGCCTCATCATAGGGCATATAAGAAAAACCGACATTTTCTATTTCTTCTTCAGAAAGATGCTTAGTGCAATAGGTAACCTTGAATTTACCGTCCGAGGAGCCGTGGATAAGATGAGCCGCAACAGAAAGATTATTTTTTAAATCCTCCTCTTTTTCTACCAGCTTCAAAACACCCTCTCTGCCTATATATCCGTATCTTCTTATGAGCCTGTCATTTTCCGCATCCTCACCGAATTTTTTAACTCCCGGAGCTAAAACAACAAGCTCTCCCCCCTGAGCCATTGCCATTCTTGTTCGGTAAACAGCTTTATTTCCGAGCCAGGTGCTCCTGAATTCCCGAGGATCAAGAAAAACCACCGCTTTTTTTATGGGTTTAAAAAGCTTTGTTATATTCATTTTCTGGCTCTGCTTAACCGCCCTTTCAAAAACCGCTCGCGCTCTTCCCGAATAAATTCCATGGATATAGGTTTCATCGTTTTGGTTTGCTGTTGTTACCGTGAAAACGTATAAAAGAGGTGTGTCCTTGATAAAATTTTCTTCTGCATAATCAAGAATCTTTCTTACAGGTGAAAAATCCTTACCCATAATTCTTTCCAGACCATAAAAAGCACCCAGCATATGCGAAGAATTTATCATACTGTTGCCACCGCAGCCTACAAAAATATTTTTCGAATAGTTTGCCATCCCCACCACCTCATGAGGCACAACCTGACCAATGGATATAATTAAATCATAGGTTTTATCAAGAAGCCGTTTATTAACCTCAACATCAATAGCCTTTTTCACAAGCCCATCAGAGATTTTCTCAACAAACTCCTTCGGTACCTCTCCGATTTTCACAACATCTTTTTTCCAATTGTGAACAATAAGCTTTTCATAGGGTATTGTTTCTCCGAAAAATGCTTTTGCTTCCTCTTCGGTTACAGGTTCGTGAGTGCCTAACGCAGGCATAATATCAACAGTACAGCTATCCTTTAAAAGACTGTAATACATTGCGGTAATTTCTCCGGCGCCAGAATACATTCTTGTATAATCAGGCGGTAAAATAAGCACCTTTTTAAGATTTTTTCCTTCAATTGTTTTTTTCACAAAATCAAAAACTTTATCACGGCTTATATTTCCTTGGCTTTCGATAAACAAAAATTGTCACCCTAACTAAAAAGATTTGGTAACATTATTTTTATTCATTTGATTGAAAATATTACTCTTGTGTGATAATATGTTAAGAGAATTTATTCGGAGGTCAATTTATGAAAAAATTTATGGATAAAGATTTTTTACTTTCCACCGAAACTGCAAAAAAACTGTATGCGGCTTGCGAAAGCACTCCAATCTTCGATTGGCATTGCCATCTTCAGCCCAAAGAGATTTATGAAAATAAAACCCCGGAGGATATTGCATATCTATGGCTTGCAGGCGACCATTACAAATGGCGCGGTATGCGCTCCTGCGGCATAAACGAGGATTATATAACAGGTAATAAATCCCCTTACGAAAAATTCAAGGCTTGGGCTTCGGCTATGCCCAACCTTATCGGCAATCCCCTTTACCATTGGACTCATCTTGAACTGCAAAGATACTTTGACATTTATGAGCCTCTTTGCACCGAAACTTGCGATGAAATATGGGAAAAGGCTAATGCAAAAATCAAAGCAGGCGGTTTTACTCCTCGCGAGCTTATCAAAAAAAGCAATGTTAAATATCTTTGCACAACTGATGATGCCGCTGACACATTGGAATACCACAAGCTTTTAGCTGAGGATAAATCCTTTAAATGCAAGGTTCTTCCTGCTTTCCGCCCTGATAAAGCTTTGGGCATTGAGCTTGATGGCTATAACGATTGGGTCAAAGCTCTTGAAAACGTTATGGGCATAAAAATTGCAACCTTTACTGAATTAAAAGCATCCCTTCTTTCAAGAATAGAGTTCTTTAAAGAAATGGGTTGCCGCGCTTCTGACCACGCTTTCACCTATGTTCCCTACGCAAGAGCAAGCGAGGATGAGCTTAACGAAATTTTTGCAAAACGTCTTTCAGGTGCAGAGCTTTCAAAAGGGGATGTTGATAAATATAAAACAGAGCTTATGCTTTTCCTTGCTAATGAATATGCCCGCCTCGGTTGGGGTATGGAAATTCATATCGGCGCAATGAGAAACAATAACGGCGTTATGTTTAAAAAGCTCGGACCCGATACAGGCTACGATTCAGTTGCTGATTATGAGATTGCTGTTAATCTTTCAAGACTTCTTGACGCGATGAATACAGAATACCACCTTCCCAAAACAGTTCTTTTCACTCTTAACCCCAAGGATAACTACGTTCTCGGAACAATGCTCGGCAACTTCCAGAGCGACGAGGCTGAAAGCAAGATTCAGTTTGGCTCTGCATGGTGGTTCAACGATAACTATGACGGAATGAGAACCCAGATGCAAACTCTTATGAATCTGGGAGTTATCTCAAAATTTGTTGGTATGATTACCGACTCAAGAAGCTTCCTTTCTTATCCTCGTCACGAATATTTCAGAAGAATTCTCTGCGAGCTTTTAGGCGACCTTGTTGAGGAAGGCAAATATCCCGACAATATTGAATTCCTTTCAAAGGTTGTTCAGGATATTTCTTATAACAATGCAATTAAATATTTTGGAGTAGAATAACAAAAAAATAATGCCCCACTTTTCGTGGGGCATATATACATAAACAAGGTGATACTATGATAGCTTTTAAACAAAACAATGAAATTACATACGACGACAAGGAGCTGATGGAGGAAAACTCCTTTATAGGGGCTGAAATTGATAAAACTCCTCTCCCGATTTTCAGCGAGGTTAAAGAAAAGCTTCCTCAGCCTATCTGGGAAAATCATAAAGATTACATAGACTGCTATTGGAAGGTCTGGGAAATTGCTTTCGGGAACCTTCGCCAACCAAAAGAAAACACGGGATTTATTAAAAACTACATTGATGCCGCATTTAACGGTTGTATTTTTATGTGGGATTCCGCTTTTATGCTTATGTTCGGCAAATATGCCGACAGAATTTTTAAATTCCAGGAAACCTTTGATAATTTTTATTCCCATCAGCATGTGGATGGCTTTATTTGCCGACAAATTGAAGAAGAAACAGGCTTAGATATTTTCGCCCGCCACGATCCTGCTTCAACAGGCCCCGAGGTTATGACCTGGTGCGAATGGGAATATTACCTTAATTTCGGCGATAAAGAAAGACTTGCCCGGGTTTTCCCCTGCCTTGTTGCTTATCATCAATGGATGCAGGAGCATTTCACCTGGCGCGACGGAACTTATTTCTCCTCAGGCTACGGCTGCGGTATGGATAACTGCCCCAGACTCGACGAAAAATATCACGTTTGCTACAGCCATGGTCATATGATATGGGTTGATGCTTGTATGCAGGAGCTTGACGCCTGCAACCTTCTTATAAAAATGGCAAAGGAGCTTGGCAGAGAGGAATTCATCCCGGAGCCCAAGGCAGAAAGCGACCATCTTTTCAAAGTAATAAATGAAAAACTTTGGGATGAAAAAACACAGTTTTATTA
>JAZUOA010000043.1:0-14543 GCA_045604445.1 Acutalibacteraceae bacterium | reverse complement strand
CCTATCCCCTAAAAATGAGCTGTAAAAAACGAGAGTTTTTTTACAACCCCTTTTATTTGTAAACTTTTAAAAATGCTTCACTTTAGGCTTGTTTATCGGTTTAATTTATGATATATTTAACTTATCTTTTTTTAATGAGGTTAGTATGAGTTTAATTTTTAAGACCCTTTATATTTACATATCCAACTTAGGTATAGTTGTTGCCGAGGTTTTCCTTAGCTTATTTAAAGGAATCGGTTGGTTATTCAAAAGATTTTTCAAATTTAATAAGAATTCCTTTTCATCAGCAAAAACCTTCCTCAAAAGAAGCCTTGCTTTTATTTTGATTTTCGCAGTGCTCGCAGCATCGGTTATTTACATTATCTCAACCGATAGCAAAACAAATGCTATCGCCCTCGTTTTAGATGGTGAAACAATCGGTTTCGCACAATCTCAAAATGATGCTGATTTAGCACAAGCTCTTGCACTTAACACCCTGGGGCTTACTGAAGATAATAAGCTTACAACAAAAGAAGCTAACACCGAGCCTTACAACATCAAATCTGTTGATAGTCTTTCGGAGCTTCTTGTCTCAAGGCTCGCCCCTGAGTTGATTAAAGTAACTGAAATTTATATTGATGGTGAATTTTTCTGCGCCGTAAAAGATAGGCAGGGTGCCAGAAAAGTTTTTGAATCTCTCTTAAAGGCTGCGCAAAAGCAATACCCCGCATCCGCTGTATCTTTTGCAGAAGAGATTTCATTCGCCTACGCTTATTACAAAACCTCTGATAAAAACATTTGGAGCGTTGAACAACTCTCTCTTTCTTTAAAAACACTTAACCTTCTTTCAATCCGACACGCCCAATGCCAAAAAACTCTTTCCACCGTTGAATTTGATACAGTAGAAATACAAACCAACACTCTATTTATGGGCGATAGCAGAATACGCAGAAACGGTGAAAACGGTAAAGAATATGCTATTGATCTTGTTACTTATATAGGTGATAAAAAAGTTTTATCTGAGCAGCTTATGAGCGTTTCGGTTCAAAAGCCTGTTTCGCAAATTGTTGAGCGCGGTATAAGAGCAGAAAGCTTATCCTTGGGTACTTATACAGTTCTTCAAACAACAGGTTATTTCTGTTGGCCGGTTGTAGGTCTTTTTACTGTTACCTCTCCTTTTGGCTACAGAAGCCTTGGCTACCACAGAGGCATTGATATTTCCGGTGGGGGTGCCTCAGGTTCATTAGTTGTTGCAGGAGCTACAGGAACAGTTACAGAAGCCGGTTGGAGCACGGGCGGTTATGGAAATTATGTTATCATAGACCACGGCAATGGTATCGAAACCCTTTACGCCCATATGCTTGATAACTCACTGATGGTAAACCCCGGCGACATTGTTACAAAAGGTCAGGCTATAGGCAGAGTTGGCAACACCGGCTACTCTTTTGGCGCATACCTCCATTTTGAGGTAAGAATAAACGGTAACAGAATAAACCCTGCACCGTATCTTGGATTAGAATAATGAATATTACTATTATTACTTTAGGGAAATTAAAGGAAAAATATCTACGGGATGCTATAACTGAATATTCGAAAAGAATTTCAGCATATGGAAAGATAGACATTATTGAGCTTAATCCTATAAGGCTTTCAGACAACCCTTCTCAAGCAGAAATAAATTCAGCCCTTTCTAAAGAGGCTGATGAAATCAAGAAAAAAATACCCAACGGAAGCTTTGTTTTTGCTCTTTGCATTGAAGGTAAGGAAAAATCAAGCGAAGCTTTTGCAAAAGCTATCAGCGAAGCAGCGTTAAACGGAAAAAGCAACCTTGTTTTTATTATAGGTAGTTCATTTGGCCTTGCCCCCGAAATAAAATCTATTGCGGATTTCAAGCTATCATTTTCGCCTATGACATTCCCCCATCAACTTATGCGCGTTATGCTTTTAGAGCAAATTTACAGGGCTTTTCAAATCAACAATAACGGAAAATATCATAAATGAGGTTTTAATATGGCAATTTGCGATATGTGTGAAAATTATAGATATGATGAAGATTTAGAGGAATATTTTTGCGATATTGAGCTTGATGAAGATGAATATTTAAAGTTTCTTACTTCTTCCAACGACAATTGCCCGTATTTCAGAGCAGATGATGAATACCGAATAGTAAGAAAACAGAATTAAAGTGTAAATAGATAAAAAAGCTGTAAAAACAAAAGTTTTTACAGCTTTTTTGTTTTAGCTTAGTGTTTACTTTTATCATCGCGCTCACGAATTACAAACCTTACAGGTGTACCTTCAAGACCATAAACCTCGCGAATTTGGTTTTCTAAATATCTTTGATAACTATAATGGAAAAGTTCTGCACTATTAACAAAGCAAACGAATGTTGGCGGCCTTGTTGAAGCCTGAGTCATATAATAAATCTTAAGGCGTTTACCTTTATCCGTTGGAGGTTGAACCCTCAAGGTCGCCGCCGCAAGAATTTCGTTAAGCTGACCGGTTTTTATTCGCATAGCATTCTGGGAATCAACAAACTTTATAAGCTCATAAAGCCTTTCAAGGCGTTGACCTGTTTTTGCAGAAATAAAAATAATCGGTGCAAAGGACATAAATGAAAAATCCTTCATCAACTGCTTACGATAAGAATCCATTGTTTTTCCATCCTTTTCATAAGCATCCCACTTATTAACTGCAATAATGCAACCCTTGCCCTGTTCTAAAGCTCTGCCTGCAACCTTGCTATCCTGCTCGGTAAAACCTTCGAGAGCATCAATCATAATAACGCATACATCAGCCCTCTCAACTGCCATATCAGTTCTTAAAACACTGTATTTTTCAACTGCGTCATCAATTTTTGATTTTCTTCTGAGCCCGGCAGTATCTATAAACATAAACTTACCGAATTTATTTTCAATAAAACTATCAGTAGCATCGCGGGTTGTTCCGGCAATATCAGAAACAATCATTCGGTCTTCGCCAATAATTTTATTTACTAACGAAGATTTACCAACATTGGGTTTACCAATAAGGGCAACTTTTATATAATCATCTGCATCCTTTTCTTCTGAAAGATATTCTTCGGGGATATGCTTTATAACCTCGTCAAGCAAATCGCCTGTACCATGGCCATGAACAGAAGAAACCGGAATAGGATCACCTAAGCCTAAATTATAAAATTCATAAAGCTCAGCAGGCGGCTCGCCAACCGAATCGCATTTATTAACTGCTAAAACTATAGGCTTTCCGCTCTTTTGAAGCATTGCAGCAACCTCTTCATCGGTAGCAACAACTCCGCTTCTTACATCAGTAACCAGAATTATAACATTGGCACTATCAATAGCAAGCTGAGCTTGGCGGCGCATTTGAGAAAGAATAACATCGTTTGAATAAGGCTCAATACCACCCGTATCAACAAGCATCATTTCATGACCTAACCATTCGCAATCGCCAAAAAGGCGGTCTCTTGTAACACCTGGAGTATTGTCTACAATTGCAAGGCGTGTACCTGTTAATTTATTAAATAATGTTGATTTACCAACATTGGGTCTTCCCACAATTGCAACAACCGGTTTTGCCATATTAAACACCTCCGTTAATTATCATTTCCAATAAAACTGCACCATCATTTTCTACGGCAGTTGTTTTTACATTTAAATAATCTTCAAGCTCTGAAAGAGATACATCATCAAGGAAAACATCCCCCTCACTACGCAGAGAAACCCGAGGTATCAGCACCTCATCCCCTAAATCAAGGTTTCCCAGTTGAGCCTTAAAATCCTCACCGGTTATAAGCCCTGCTACGGTAACAGTTTCTCCGAAAAAGTTATTTTTGAGCTTTACAACGTTAACCTTTAGCCCTTTGAACCTTTCTTCTGCCTTTTGCGAAAGATTTAAGAGAAGCTTAAATGCCGCTTCACCCGTTGCGATTGTGACATTTCTTTCACACTCGAAAGGCTCCTTTTCTTCAAGAGCACTCATAAACTCTTCTTTTAAAAGAGCACACATCCCAACACCATTATCCAATTGCAGAAAATCACCATAAAAATCGGCATCGGGAATTTCTCTTTCAGCTATAAGGTAAAATTCATCAGATGCGTAAGCGATAATTTCACCCTTGTTGTAATAAGCATAATGCGCATTAAATTCATCAATTATATCAATTACCTCAGCGGCTTGCTCTTTAGTATATACGCTTAAAGGATAAAGCCCATCGCGGTATTTGGTAAGCCCAACAGGCACTGCAGCAATGCTTTTTACCGATGGAGTAAGCTTTGAAAGCTCCTCTAAAGAAAACCTTAATTCATCACCATCATTAAGGCCGGGGCAAAGAACAAGTTGAGTATTCATATCAATACCGGCTTCTGAAAATCTATCAAGAATTTTAAGAGATTCTCCTGCAAAAGGGTTTTTCATAAGCTTAATACGAAGTTCAGGATTCATAGCATGAACAGAAATATTGATAGGAGAAATATGCATATCAATTATGCGCTGAACTTCTCTTTCACAAAGACCGGTAAGAGTTATATAATTTCCGAAAAGAAAGGACATTCTCGAATCATCATCTTTAAAATAAAGCGTTTCGCGCATACCCTTGGGCATTTGATCTACAAAACAAAAAACACATTTATTTTTACAAGAATGCTGCTTATCCATAAGATAAGTACAAAATTCCAATCCGATATCGGCAAATTCATCACTTTTACGAATATTCGTTTTTATTTCTTCGCCATTGCGCAAAAGCTCTATATTAAGCTTTTTGCCTTGAATATAAAAGCGGTAATCGAGAACATCAAATATTTCACTGGAGTTAATTTTAACTAACTCATCACCTGATAAAATCCCTGCTCTTTCAGCATAGGAGTTCGGTGCAACCTCCATAATTTTAACTGACATTCTCTCACCACCCTAATAAAGTCCAACAGGGCGGGGAGAAAACCTCACCGCCCTAAGAAACTGAAAGTTTTACAGATTAGTCTACTGCGATAACCTGCTTGCCGTTGTAATAGCCACAAGCTGTGCAAAGTCTGTGCGGTCTTTTAGCTTCACCGCACTGAGGGCACTTAACGAGTGCTACAGGCTCCATTTTCCAAACGTTGGATCTTCTTTTGTCGCGTCTTGCTTTAGAAACTCTTCTCTTGGGTACTGCCATTTGAGTTCTACCTCCTATATAATGTTTATAATTTACTGATTATCCAAAAGTTGCAAAAGGCTCTCCCATCGTGGATCAACGGGGGCTTTGCAATCACATTGGGATTTGTTAAGATTTTTACCGCAAATCGGGCAAAGACCTTTACAAGTTTTGCTGCAAAGATATTTTGTGGGAAGAGCGAGATTGACATCCTCCTCAACGAGCTCATCAAGATTAAGGTGCATATTCGGCACTAAAAGGAACTCCGTGTTAGTTTCATCTTCAAGCGAAACCACAAGAATATGCTCTATAGGGAAAGAGAAATTCTTTTTAACAGTTTCTGCACAACGGTCACAAGGAGCCTCATAAACAAGATCGGCACTCGCTTTAAGATTAACGATACCTGCTTTATTTTCAACAAAGCCTTTTACCTTTACCGCAGAAGTTATAGGGCTATACCCCGCAACATCTATACGGGAAAGAGAAAGCTCGTAATCAAAAGGAACCTTAAGCCCTTCTGTATTAAAAACAGATTCAAGTTCGATAATCATACAACATACCTCTCAACATACTCGAATATTATATTACCTAAAACGCATTTTGTCAACAATAAATTATAAAAAATTCTGCTCTATTGCAAATGCAACAGAGCAGAAAGAAAATCAATCAACTTAGATTTTTGTTGCGCTTTCAAAAAGAGAAGCAGGAAGCTTAGATTCATCTTCAGAAACAGTGAAAACAAAGTTTGTTTCGGATTCTGCAGAAACCTTGCTGATTTTCTTAATAAGAGCAGCAAAAGCATCATAATCTCTGCCAATAATTTTGAATGTTGCATCTACGAATACATCTGTAATATCATGGTCCTGAGCGATAACGCCACATACCATACCATAGAAAGCATCGCAACCTTCTACATCGAATCTTTCTGTTTCAATAAGCCTTGCCTTATGAGAAACTTCATAAGTAAGTAAGGGGGATTTTTCAATGCAAACTACTGTTCCGTTTGATTTTTCGAGAGCCTCGTTAATAAGAGCAATGAGTCTTTTTGTTTTACCGGAACCTTTGTTACCTATAATAAGTGAAACCATAATGATTTACCTCCGTTATATATTTCCTCACCTAACGGTGAAAATTCTGAATTTTATGTATGCAAGCGTTAACTTGCATCTTTTTAAAGCCTTGCTTCAAGGGCTTTTTTGTGCTCTTCATAACCCGGCTTGCCGAGAAGAGCAAACATATTCTTCTTATAGCTTTCAACACCGGGCTGGTCAAAAGGATTGATGCCTAATATATAACCTGAAACTGCACAAGCTTTTTCCAGGAAATAAACAAGGTAACCGAAATCAAATTCGTTCATTTCGCCAACCTCGAGAACCATATTGGGCACCTTGCCATCAGTATGCGCAAGTATTGTTCCGAGGAATGCTTTCTTATTAACATAATCCACAGATTTACCTGCAACAAAATTGAAGCCATCGCCATTTTCCGGGTCAAGACCTATAATAAGCTCATTTTTAGGTTTATCAAACATTACAACCGTTTCAAACATAACCCTTTCGCCCTCTTGGACATATTGACCAAGCGAGTGAAGATCGGTTGAGAAAACAGCTGAAGATGGATAAAGCCCTTTACCGTTTTTGCCTTCGCTTTCGCCGTAAAGCTGTTTAAACCATTCGTTCATCATGGTGTAATCAGGCTCGTAGGAAATCATCATCTCCACAGATTTGCCTTTACGGTAAAGAATATTACGCATTGCTGCATATTTGTAGCAATCGTTGGTGTTAACATCGCCCTGAGCAAAATCCTCTCGGGCTTTTGCGGCACCTTGCATCATAGAATCTATATCAATTCCTGCGACCGCAATGGGAAGAAGACCTACCGCAGTAAGCACAGAATACCTACCGCCTACATCATCGGGTATAACAAAGGTTTCGTAACCCTCTCTATCGGAAAGCTCTTTGAGAGTTCCCCTTGCTTTATCGGTTGTTGCGTAAATACGCTTAGCAGCCTCTGCTTTGCCGTATTTTTTCTCAAGCAAATCCTTGAAAACGCGGAAAGCTATTGTAGGCTCCGTAGTTGTTCCTGATTTTGAAATAACATTTACTGAAAAATCCTTACCCTCACAAAGCGCAACCGCTTCGGCAAGCGCTGCAGAGGAAAGGGTGTTACCTGCAAAGATAATTTGAGGCTTTTCAATCAAATTGCGATTTTGGGATTTGCAGAACTCTATAGCAGCTCTTGCACCCAAATAAGAACCGCCTATACCGATAACAACGAGAACATCGCTGTCTTCACGGATTTTTGAAGCGGCTTTTTTAATGCGGTTAAACTCTTCTTTATCGTAATCAACAGGTAAATCAAGCCAACCCAAAAAATCGTTGCCTGCACCTGTTCGGGAATTAAGAAGTTCGACTGCCGCATTAACCTCGGGAGCTATTTCAAGAACATCATTTTCTGTAACGAAGCCCTCAAGATAGCGTGTGTTAAGTTTTACTGACAAATGATTCACTCCTAAATATAACTACTGCGTTTTGTTAGTATGCACCACAGTAGCTTTATTTGCTAATATTCTACAATAAACAGATAGTTTTTTCAATAGAATTTCAAGATTTTTACAAAAATTAACAGTTAGAAAATAATCTCAAATGTTTGTTAACATTAACGAAATAATTTTAAAATTTCCGCAATATTCAAGGCGTTGTAAAGAAATTTCCTTGTCCTCTGACATAAACCGTTATTGCAGCCGCACAAACCGCAAATGCAATAATCGCCACTATACATGCAACTGTATATCTGTTAAATATTTTTTCAAATTCGCTCATTATTTCACCATAGCCTTATTGAGCATATCACCCATTGACTTACCTATAAGAGCAGCTGAATACACCGCTTCTTCCAATGTATTAGCATCTGTGCCAAACTCCAAAAGGAGTGAACAAGGGGTTACATTCATATTGTATTTTCTGTTACAAAAGAAAATCGGGCGCATAATTCCGCTAAACTGCTCCTCTGCCTGGCTTTGCAAAGCAACTGCAAAAATCAGATTTTTCTTCCATTGAGGGAATCCCTCAACGCCATCTCCCTGGCAACCTGTAATAATCATAACCTGGGCTGCTTTTTTCCCCATTATTTCCGCAGTCGGTTTGCTTTTCGTTCCGCCGTCATAATGAATGGCATCCCGATGAACATCAAGGGTAATTTGTATCGAGGGATATTCTTTAAGATATTTTTCAACGCTCACTCTTGAACGGTCATAGGCTCCGTTATAGCTTTTATCATAAACGTTCCTATCGTGAATAACCTTAAAGCCTGCTTCTTCCAGGTATTTCACCAATTCATCACCAACCCTAACCATATTTCGGGTTTCATCATCAGTTCGTGAGTTATACGAATCGGAATACCAGCCTTTATCAAGCAACTCATACCCCTCGGTTGTGTGGGTATGGTAAACGAGAATATATGGCTCAGTCTTTGTTATTTCCTTATATGCAGGGGTTGTGTTAAGAAGCGATTGAATATCTATTTCCTCATCAGTTTTGTTATTGATTTTAACAACACCATAGTAGGTATTACCTCCACCTAGTTGTTGTTCTTTAATATTTCCGCTTTTTTTCAGCGTTTTATAAAGTGCTTCAGCCTTATTTTTTATTGCAGCTATATCTTCAGGTGTTTCGGTTATATTATTTTGTTTATAACCACCCCCACCAAAGCCTACAGGCGAAAACACGGTTTCATTAACCGAGCTGACGCTCTCATTTAAAGATACACTCGTTTTAACAACAGTGTTTTTTACGCGATACAACTTCAACACTGAATTGTAAATAACTTCACTGATATCATCGCAGGAAAAAGCAGAAAAGGTTATTAAGCACACGCTTAAAATCACACTCATTATATTTTTAAAAATGCTTGTTTTTATTTTCAAGGAAGCACCTCCCCACTTAATTCTATGATAATATCGCGGGGAATATCCTTACATCAAAGAATAGATTTCTTTTGGTGTGAGAGTTGGCTGCAAAGCGCAATTTATTGCGAGCGCTAAAAGATACGAAGCATTTTTAATAAGCAAATCAATATCCTTGGGTGCAACTATAAGATTAGGAGTTATTTGATTCTTTTGGAATTCATCAGTTTTTTTCCCTGAAAGCTCAGCAGCTAACGCCACGGCATCAACCACAGTAGGCACGCCAATCGCAATAACAGGAGCTCCGATAAATTTTTCATCAATTCTTTTTCTGGCATTGCCTATTCCCGAGCCGGGTGCAATTCCCGTGTCAGACATCTGAACGGTTTTACCTAACCTTTCAACGCTACCTGCTGCAAGGGCATCAACAGTTATAACACAATCGGGTTTAACTGCTTTACAAATTGATTTTATATACTCTGATGACTCAATTCCGGTTTTACCTAAAACACCTGTAGAAACCGATGCCACAGGGCGCAACTCTCTACTAAAACCTGCGGCAATTTTTAATTCATTGCTTAAATGGCGAGTTGAAAAGATATGGGATGCCGTTATCGGCCCTAATGCATCAGAAGTTAAATCCGCATTGCCGACACCGGCAACAAGCACCGTACCGTTGCCTGGCGGTAAAAGTTTTTTAATACTTTGAATTAAGGCTTCCAGCCTGCCATCGCTAACAGCCGCCTCATCCGAAAAAGAATTCATTTCAAGGGTTATATATGTGCCAACCGCTTTACCTAATTTTTTAGCGGCTTCCTTGTCGGTAATCTTAATTACCGTGGTTTTGCACTCATCATTTTCCGATTTTTTCA
This sequence comes from Acutalibacteraceae bacterium, assembly GCA_045604445.1. Classification (GTDB taxonomy): domain Bacteria; phylum Bacillota; class Clostridia; order Oscillospirales; family Acutalibacteraceae; genus DTU089. The sequence goes on along the minus strand of JAZUOA010000043.1, from coordinate 4,657 downwards.
CCTCAACGCCCTCAAGCTCCGTTTTCAACATTTCCTTGCGTTCAAGGGCAAGGTCTGTTCTGAATTTCAAAAAATACCACCTCAAAAATATTTTAACTTACAAAAAACAAAGTATTCGTAATATTTCTTCTTTTAAATATTGAAATACAATTTATATTGTGATAAAATATTTTGCGAATATTTTAGAAGGAAGTTATTTTATGAAACTTGGTATTGTTGGTTTACCCAATGTTGGTAAAAGCACTCTTTTCAACGCCCTTACAAACGCAGGCGCGCAAGCAGCAAACTACGCTTTTTGCACCATCGAGCCTAATGTTGGCGTTGTTGCAGTTCCCGATAAACGTTTGGATGCACTTTGCGAAATGTACAACCCTGTTAAGGTTACCCCTGCAACAATTGAATTTGTTGATATTGCCGGCCTTGTTAAAGGTGCATCTCAGGGCGAAGGCTTAGGAAATAAATTCCTTTCCCATATCCGAGAGGTTGATGCGATAATCCACGTTGTTCGTTGCTTTGATAACGATGACATAATGCACGTTGACGGTTCCGTTGACCCTGCCAGAGATATTGAAACTATCAACCTTGAGCTTATCCTTTCGGACGATGAAATTCTTCAAAGGAGAATCGATAGAACAACTAAGGCTATGAAAGGCGATAAGGGCCTTGCCGCAGAGCTTAAGGCTCTTGAAAAAGTAAAGGATGCTCTTGACAACGGCATTTGCGCAAGGGCTGTTGAGCTTACAGACGATGAAAAAGAGATTATCGATACTGTTGCGCTTCTCACCTCAAAACCGGTTATTTATGCTTGCAATATGAGCGAGGATGATTTTGCTTCAAAAATCGATTCCAACGCACGTTACAATGCAGTTAAAGCAATTGCTGCAGAGGAAGGAAGCCAGGTTCTTCCCATTTGCGCAGAGCTTGAAGCGCAAATAGCAGAGCTTGATAAAGATGAAAAAGAAATGTTCCTTTCTGAGCTCGGAATTGAAACAGGCGGGCTTGATTTGCTCATAGAGCGAAGCTACGACCTTTTAGGGCTTATGAGTTACCTTACAGCAGGCCAACCCGAAGTAAGAGCCTGGACTATAAAAAAAGGAACCAAAGCTCCCCAGGCGGCAGGAAAAATACATTCAGATTTTGAAAGAGGCTTTATAAGAGCTGAGGTTGTTTCCTTTGATGTGCTTATGGATTGCGGTTCAATGCAAGTTGCAAAAGAAAGAGGCCTTGTTCGCTCCGAGGGCAAGGAATATGTTATGCAAGATGGTGACATTGTTTTATTCAGGTTTAATGTTTAATTAAAAAAACCCCTTGAAGCTGTAGTTAACCAGCCTCAAGGGGTTTAATTTTATTCAACAATTTTATAGTGCCTTATATAAACGCCAATGGTTTTATCATAATCAATAATATGAATCAAAGAACCATCTGCCATTGGATAAACGGTTAATCCCTCAGCCTCGTTGCCTGCCATTGCGGGAATAGAACGTGTGCAAAGCTCCTTAACCTCACCGCTTTCAACATCAACGGTTATAACTTTATCATCATTGCTGTTTGCAATGTCTGAAGAAAGGTAAAGCGTTCCTTTATAAGCCTCGCCGCCCTGAATACGAACAATTTCTTGCGACAATGGTATAACATGGGATAATTCCATTGTTTCAATATCAAAAGCGAGAATTTCATTTACGTTATTAAACTGAGAACAATACAGATAACCGTTGTCGCTATCAACGCAACACCACGGTATTCCATCAGGGAGAAGCTCGTTGGGCATTTCATAAGTATCAACAGGCTTCAATGAACGGGTATCGTAGGTAATAACTAAGCTGTAGTCTTCCGCTTCATTTTCAACCGCCGCATAAATAAGACCGTTATAATAGCTTATACCACCTATATGGTCAGAACCATATTCATCTTTATACTCCGCAGGAATAGCATCGGTATTTTTCAAAACGCATTCCAAGGTTTCGGCATCGAGCTTCATAAGCCCGGGAATACCAAAAGCAGTTAAAGAACCGGAAGTATAATAATATTTACCATCAGTTGCAATGCCTTGACCCGAATAAATACCATCCGTAATCATAAGCTGCTCTTCCTTAACAAGCTCGACACCCGGAGTAACAGTTGCTGTGCCGTAATCCATAATGCCTGTAAATAAAGTAAAAAAAGCTAAAATCATTGCTAAAAGGCCGTCAATAAAACCAATACCAGTCATATTACATCCCCCTATAAAAAATTATTATAGAATAAGAATATACCAAAATTAAACAAATTTCAAGCGAATATTAACAATCTGTGAAAATTAACAAATGGATTGAATATCAAACAGTAATATTGTATAATGAACAGGATTTGCAGGTGAAAATATGGAATATAAATATGAAATACACGCTCATACAAAAAACACCAGCCTATGCGGTCAGTTAGATGCAGAGGAACTGGTAAATAAATATAAGGAAGCCGGCTACTCGGGTATTGTTATAACTGACCACTACTCCCCCATGACCTTTAATTTATCCGAATTTTTCAACAAAAAGAAGGCTATAGAGCATTACCTTGCCGGTTACCGAAAGGCAAAGCAATTTGAAACAGAAAGCTTTTCGGTTATGCTGGGTATGGAATTAAGGTTTTATGCAACAGTTAACGATTACCTTGTTTACGGGGTAACAGAGGAATTGCTTAATAAACTCCCGTTTTTATTACCCCTTTATATAAGCAAGGCGAGCAGGCTTTTAAGGCAAAACGGCTGCCTTTTTCTTCAAGCGCACCCTTTCAGGCAGCTTATTTCAAGAGCTAACCCTAAATACCTTGACGGCGTTGAGGTATTCAACGGCAAAGCAACAAAAGAAGCTAACGCCAATTCAGAAAAATGGGCAAACGAAATTAACGCAAAAATAAAAACAAGCGGTAGCGATTGCCACAGGGAAACAGGCGTTGCTCTTGGTGGAATCATCACAAAAGAGCCTATTAAAACCAACGAAGATTTAATCAGGATTTTAAAAAGCGGAGAATACGAGTTAATTAAAAAACAGAAATAAATAAGCGAGATTAGTTTTTGGGAGTTACTCCCCCAAAACTAATCTCGTTTTTATTCTTATGATTAAAAAAACAAAAACAAGCTTGCGGTATACATAAGTTATTTGATAATACACAATTAGCAAAGCCTTTATTTTTAAACGCTTTTCAAGACTTTTGATGTAGGACACAGAACCATCCTCTGTCTTACCCTAAGTCTTACTTAATATAACCATAAAACCAAAGTTTGGCGTAACCGTCATAAGTTAATTCATATCCTATAACCCAATCTTCCCAAAAATTCAATGCATGCATTTTTTCTACAGCATACCCCCCACCGTTTAAGCCATATTTTTCAACAGAATACTTTTCTTCAGGCGCAGTTAAAAACTCGGTTACAAAATCGGCTGTTATTGTTTTACCTGAAACTGAATTAGCAATCTCCGTAAACAGTTCAACATCAAAGTTATTTTCATCACTTATATTTGGAATCGTATACGATATGGAAAATGTACCATTACCCTTTTGGGATTCAGTAGCGTAAGTTGAAAATTCAATATCAATTATCGATTTATCGCTCAATACAAGGTAGTATTCCCTTAATAATTGGGATTCATCTGTTACCCAATACCTGCTTTCTATGCTATATCTATCTACAATTGAATCAATTTCATTATAACATTCTTCGAACTTTTCTGTTAATGTATCTGAATCATATGTTAAAACACAAGATTGCATTAACAAAAATGTGGCAACCGCAATCAATAATGAAATAATTTTTTTCATAATCCAACCTCCTTAGATACTTAGGTAAGAGGATAAGAAACAATAGTATACGTTACAGATATGTTATACGGAATCATCATACCTATTCTTTGCATAGCCCATCCCAAATCATTTGCAGCATTACCAAATGTTATTCCTGAGAAAGAACGAATATTATCAAAATCATATCTATCCCAAACTGTTATAGTTAGATACCACTTTCCGCGTTTTTTTCACCCACTATTTTGTAACTAACATGTTGTAAAGAATAATATAAATCCGCATTAACAAAATTATTATTATTCTTGAATTCTACCGTACCACTTTTTGTAAAACCAGTAACACTTTTATATCGTAGAACATTATTAATAACCCTGTTCATTATATTTGATTTTTTTAATCTTGAAACAGCCAATTTTTTTAATGATTTGGATGGCGATTTACCATAACCATACATACCATGGTTAAACATCTGTCTGGCAAGTTCGTAACCTTTTTTTGATAAATACAAATTTGCTGCAGAATATATCAATCCTTTATATGCATAATATGTAGTCAATGCGTTTCCTACAATCGGATAGCTATAAACAGCGTACTTCACAACAAAATTAATTACACTTGTTGATAAAGTACCTTTAAAATCCACAAAATTAACAGGATCATTTTCACAATAAGCGAAGAGGTTGCAACCAAGAACAGTACCTGTTGCATTAAGGTAGTTGGTATCATCAGCATTGATGAAACGACCTATGTTGGGGTCGTAGTATCTTGACTGAAGATAATACATACCCATATCGTAATCGTAGCAGTAACCACGGTATGCAAATGGATTAAGCAAATCAGCTTTTATTTGAGTAAGCAGCTCAATTTGGCTTGGGGTAGT
>JAZUOA010000042.1:0-8028 GCA_045604445.1 Acutalibacteraceae bacterium | reverse complement strand
CTAATGTATGCTTCCCCTGCGCGGCTCTTGCAGATAGCGAATCAGGTAAAATAGCTATTTATTACGGTGGTGCAGATACTGTTGTTGGCCTTGCTTTTACAACAGTAGACGAAACAATCAAATTTATAAAGGAACACGATTTGATAAAATAAAATGACCCTTCTGAAAAAATACATAGGCGACAAAGCATTTTACAAAATGACGTTATCTGTTGCCATTCCTATAATGATTCAAAACTTCATCACCAACTTTGTCAGCATGCTTGATAACTTAATGGTTGGTAATTTAGGCACAGAAGAAATATCAGGCGTTTCGATTGTCAACCAGTTAATTTTCATTTTTGGTCTGGCAATTTTCGGTGCCTTAAGCGGTGCCGGTATTTTCACCTCTCAGTTTTTCGGAAAAAACGATAAAGATGGTATCCGTTTCACTATACGCTATAAAATAGCAGTAAGCGCTTTGCTTTTTGCGGTAGGCATGGTAATATTCATCGTTTTTGATGACATTCTGATTAACCTTTTCTTACACGAATCCGCTGATTCAGGTGATATTTTATCAACTCTTAATTTTGCAAAGGATTATTTAAAAATAATTCTCTGGGGACTTTTTCCCTTTTGCATTGCACAAATTTTTTCAAGCACGCTCAGAGAAACAGGTGAAACTATTGCACCTATGGCTGCAGGCTTTATTGCAGTCCTGACAAACTGCATATTTAACTGGATTCTTATTTTCGGCAAATTGGGCTTTCCTGCTTTGGGTGTTGAGGGTGCCGCAATAGCAACGGTTATTTCCAGATATGTTGAATGCGCAGTAATAATAATTTACACTGTAAAAAAACGATATCGCTTCACTTATTTTAAAGGCTTGTTCAAGGGCTTTGCTATTCCCAAGAATATTTTTAAAGATATCACGGTTAAAGGTATGCCACTGCTGTTCAATGAATTTTTCTGGTCACTCGGTATGTCGCTTTTGAGCGTTGCTTATAGTCTTCATGGTATTTCCGTTGTTGCCGGCTACAGTATATCTTCAACGGTTATGAATCTTGCAAATATTGCCTTTATATCCTTGGGAAGCAGTATAGGAATTATAATCGGCAAGCAATTGGGTGCAAACAAATTCAATGAAGCCATTGACACTGACCGCAAGCTAATTGCCTTTTCTGCAGCTTTGAGCGGATTTATAGGCATTATTGTTTTTCTTGTGGGTGATAAAATCCCCTTACTTTATAACACTACCCCACAATCAAAGGAGCTTGCCGCTTACTTCATAAAAACCTGTGCACTTTTTATACCTGTTCATTCATTTGCAAATTCAACATATTTCACAATAAGAAGCGGTGGCAAAACACTGGTAACATTTCTTATGGACAGCGTATTTATAATGTGTGTAAATGTACCTGTTGCATTTATACTTTACTATATTTTTGACCTGTCTATCCGGATTATTTTCCCTATCGTTCAATCAATTGATATAATAAAGGTTATTGTTGGCTTAGTCCTTGTAAAAAAACGCGTGTGGGTAAATAACATTGTTGCAAGATAAAAATAACTCCCCGAGTAAAACTCGGGGAGTTATTTTCTAATTTTAATTATTTTACTGCGTTCTTAAGAGCTGCGCCTGCTTTGAATGCGGGAACCTTAGAAGCTGCGATTTTGATTGTTTCGCCTGTTTTGGGGTTACGGCCTTCTTTAGCTGCTCTTTCACGAACTTCGAATGTACCGAAGCCGATAAGCTGAACTTTTTCGCCTTTAGCAAGTGCGCCTTCGATTGCACCGAAAACTGCTGCTACTGCCTTGTCTGCATCTTTCTTTGAGAAACCTGCAGCTGCTACTGCATTTACGAGATCTGTTTTGTTCATTTTAGAATCCTCCAAAATATTTTTTATTTTCCAAACCGATTAACCGGTTTAAAGTGGACTTATTTAGTTTGCTTTTTTGCCTCATCCCAAAGCTCATCAAGAAGCTCTATGGATGCCTCTTTCATATCAATACCCTTTTCGGCAGCGAACTTTTCAACTACACCGAAACGGCTCATAAATTTCTTGGTTGCTTTATCTAAAGCCGTTTCTGCTTCGCATCCGCAAAAGCGTGCAGTATTAACAACTGAAAACAGAAGGTCGCCAAGCTCTTCTTCAACCTCAGCTTTATTACCGCCTTCAAATGCTGCCTTAAGCTCAGCAGCTTCCTCCGTTATCTTTTCAAAAGCTCCACAAGGGTCGCGCCAATCGAACCCTGCTTTTTTTGCTTTTTCCTGAACCTTTTGAGCTTTCATAAGGGCAGGATAAACCGAGGGAATTGCTGCCATTGCCTCGCTTTGTGTACGCTGGTTTTTAGTTTGCCTTTTTATGCTATCCCAATTTTTTAAAACGTCACCCGTTGAACCAACGGAAACATCTCCGAAAACATGGGGATGGCGAATTATAAGCTTCTGACAGATACCATCTGCAACATCATCTATATTAAACCAACCATCCGTACGAGCCATATCAGAATGCATCAGAACCTGTAAAAGCACATCGCCTAATTCTTCTTGCATAAGCTCGCGGTTGTTTGTATCAATCGCTTCAATAACCTCATAAGTTTCTTCCAAAAAATTCTCGCGAATGCTTTGATGGGTTTGTTCCATATCCCAAGGGCAACCCCCCGGTTCACGAAGAATTCTTACAATATCAACAAGGTCATTAAAATTATATTTTTCTTTAAACTCAAAGCTAACAGCCATTTTCTAAACCTCTTCTATTTTAAACTATAAGTTTGTATTTTTCAAGTATTTCCGCCAATTTTTCTCCCTTTGGAAGCATTAAAATGTCATCTTTTACCAAAGTTTTTAGTAAAAGTACGGAAATACCATAAACAACTACCGCAACGCCTACTGAAATCAAGCAAGCAAGGCTTTGACCGTTAAGGCGGCTACTCATATCACCAAATGTCAAAACAGAGCTTAAAAATGCATAAGAACCGTAAGCGGCACCACCACAGAGAACAGCAGAAATCAAAGGCTTCACAAGCACAGTTTTCATATCTATTCTGACACCTGTTTCTTTTCGTAAAACAGAATAGTTATAGAAAATGCAAAGGAGATAGAAAAACGCCGTGCCGAATACAGCTCCCTTAACATTTATTTCGGGTATACCAATAAGTAAATAGTTTAAACCTATTTTAAAGGCGCATCCCAAAGCAAGTGATTTCGCAGGAACATCTGCCCTGCCGATTGCCTGAAGAATATTTGTCAGAGGGGATGAGAGCGTAAGAATAGCCATCATAAGACCATAAAGCGCTAAAACCGGAGCGGCAATTGCTATGCCGGCTTCATTTTCGGTTCCTTTATAAAGTAAGCTCAAAATCGGCTCGGAAAGGGCAAAAAATCCTGCACCGGCCGGAAGCGCAATAAGCATAGTCATTCTGAAAATTGTATTAACTGTGCTGTTAACGCCCTTAAAATCTTTTTTTGCAACCGCCGCAGAAATAATAGGAATTGCACTCACGCCTAATGTCATCATAACAGTAGGAACAAGGTTTCTGAAATCAAGGGTCGTGTCATAAGCACCGTAAAGGAATGTATCTATATTTTCTTTGGCAATATTTGCAGCATTTACGGAATCACCGTAAATACCCATTATTGTATCATAATGATTATCAACAACGCTTTCCAAACGGCTTTGAATCATAAAAGTATCAATAAAATTCGTTATATTAAGCACAAGAGAGCTTGCAGCAGTAGGAACTGCAATAGAAATAATTTCTTTTAAGGTTGTTTTTTTAGGCGAAGCAAGGGGCGAATTTATGAGCACTTCCTTTGTGATTCCGTCTTTTTTTATTTTGTGGCGCAAAATTGTATAGATTGCTCCGAAAACAGTACCTAAAGTAACACCGAGGATTGCACCTGCCGCCGCAAGAGCGTAAACAATAGCATTATCTGCTTCAGTTTCAACCTTAAACCCAAAAACAGAGCCGGTAAGAGCTATCTGCTTATTTGCGTAGTCTAAAACAGCATAGGAAAAAACAAGACCAAAAACAAGCTTACCTAAAGACTCTATAACCTGCGAAATCGCAGTTGGGTACATATTACTTAAGCCCTCGTAATAACCACGATATGTGCTCATTATACAGCAGAAAAGAATTGAAGGAGCAATTGCAAAAACGCTGTAAATTGCAAGAGGAGAGCCTATTGAATTAACATAGGGCTTCGCCGCAAGCAACAATACTCCGGTGCCTACAACACCTAACAAAAGAAACAAGGGAAAAGTAATTTTCATTACCTGTTTTACATCTCTGTATTTTCCCAATGCGGCATTTTTAGAAACTATTGCCGAAACAGCAACAGGAAGACCTGCCATTGAAATAGCGTAAATAGGTGTATAAATATTATAAGCTGATGCAAAATAACCTCTGCCCAATGAGCCTATAATACTTGTTAAAGGAATTTTATAAACTGCGCCTATAACCTTTACAAGAGCCGTTGCAACAACAAGCACCATAGCTCCGTTTAAAACATTTTGCTTTTTATTTGCTTTGTCTGACATTGCTTACTCCTTTCCTCCGATAAACTCTCTCAAAAGAGAATCCTCGGGAACAACTGTTGAATCTATCGCGGGGAACCTTCCCAAGCTGCGTATTAGTCGCTGAGATTCTTTGTAAAAAGGCGAGGATTTTTCAACTTCTCCAAGTAGCTTTACAGCCTCATCTTTTAAAACACAGGGTTCATAAAGGTGGATTGTATTTATTCTGAAATCAGCGTTGTCCTTATACGGAAATAAATACGCATCTTCACCATATCGCACCGTAATCCACATTTTAAAGGTTTCTTCTACTGAATTACCTCTGTATTTATAATCACGCACTAATCTGCGAATAAATCTCATATTTCTTTTATTAAGGATTATATTTTCATCCTTATCGTAAATTCTCGAGGAAACGCTTATATATATTTTAAAAAGCAGTTCATCAGGAAGTTGTTTTGTTATTACAGGATTAAGAGCGTGGAGACCCTCAACTATTATAACATCTGCTTCACCTAATTTAAGCCTGTTTCCTTTATGCTTCCTTTTGCCCGTTAAAAAATCAAACTCAGGAATTTCTGCTTCGCCAACCGAAAGAAGCCTTTCCATGGTTTTTTGGAAGCATTTAATATCCAAGGCATCTACGGTTTCAAAATCAGGAGTGCCATCAGGGAAACGCGGAGCATCGCAATTATCCAAATAAAAATCATCAAGGGAAATTGTGTGACTGTTTATTCCCTTTTCAATCAAAGCTTTACGAAGTTTTTTAGCTGTTGTTGTTTTACCTGCTGAGGAAGGCCCTGCAAGCATAACAATTTCCCTGCGCTTGCTTTCTGCAATAATTCCTGCAATTCTTTCTATTTTGTCGTTGTACTTTTTCTCGCATTCATTTGCAAATAACTCAGGTTGGCTTGCATTTTTAACAATATACTCTAAGGTATTGTTTATATTTGCCATAGCTTCACCTCTATCAATTATATTCCGAAAAAAACTCTGTAATTCTCGCTTTTTTCTCTTGTATTAAGGGAAAACGAGATATGTATTCAAAGGGATATTTAAAATTAAAAATTCTTTCAATTACGCTTCCGTCCTCGGTGCGCAATTTCGTTACTGCTCCCGCTCCAACGGAGAATATGCTTTGATACTCTTCCATCATAAGAACATTGTAAAAACATTCCTTGCCTTTTTTGCACCAACCAACGTTTTCAAAATTACCCAAGGATTTACTTTGTCGATACATATAGTAAGGTAAATAGCCATGTTCTTTAAGCGCAGATGCAGAGTAATCCACCATTGCCATAATGCTTTCGGCATTTAGCTTATCGCTTTCATTTTCTGTAACTATTGAAGCGGATTTTTTCAAAGCAAGGGTGTGAACCGTAATATTATCAGCGCCTAAAGCAATTGCCTTATCAACGCTTAATTTAAAATTCTCTAAAGTATCCGAAGGAAGCCCTGCAATCAAGTCCATATTTATGCTATCAAAGCCTACTTCCCTGGCAAGAATATATTTTTCTTCCGTAAGCTCTGCAGAATGGTTCCTTCCTATTGCCTTTAAAACATCATTTGAAAATGTTTGGGGATTTATGCTTATTCTGCCTACTTTGTGTTTCTTCAAAATCTCTAATTTATCTTTTGTTATGGTATCAGGTCTGCCTGCTTCAACAGTGTATTCAATGCACCCTGATAAATCAAAACAAGTTTCTATTTCGGTTAGTATTTTATCAAGCTCTTTTACCTGCAGGGTAGTTGGTGTGCCTCCGCCCCAATAAACGCTTGTTAACTTTAAGCCTTGCTTTTTAACTAATTCGGCAGTTAACCTTAATTCATGGCAAAGCTTTTCTATATAATCAGGAATAAGCTCCTTTGCCTTTTGAGATGCAATTGAATGAGAAACAAAAGAGCAATAACTGCATCTTGTAGGGCAAAACGGTATACTAACATATAAGCTAAAGGATTTTTCCCCTGCTTTTTTGATAATTTCAACCTCGCGCTTTGCAACCTCCAATGCCAATTCGGTTTTCTCAGGTGATACCTTATATGTATCAATAAACCACCGTCTGGCATTTTCCTCGCCGTGTTTATTAAGCCTGCCCAAAATAAGCTTGGATGGTCTTACGCCTGTAAGAATACCCCATTTAGGTGTAAACCCGCACATTTCACAAAGAAGCGCATACGCCATAAGCAAGAGCTCAAGCTCTCTATCACCGCATTTTTCGGCTTTAACCTTTTTTTCTTTTCTTTGTTTTTTACCGTTTAAAGAGAGCTCTGCAATCATCAACAGCTCCTCTTCACCTTTTATTTCGGTAAGGAGATAATTGCCGCTGTCTTCGTTAAATTCAGTAAATTCGTTAATTTTTTCAAGAGGGAAAAAAAGCCTTAGAAGCTTTTCCGCCTCATATCTGTAATTGTGGGAAATATAATATAAATTCATCTTAAATACATATTCGTTTTTAACTCGTAGCCTACAGTAGTAGGTTCGCCGTGACCTGAATAAATTTTGTAGCTCCCGGGAAATTTTTTAAATATTTGCAGGCTTTCAGTAAGCTCTGCAAAACTTCCGCCGGGGAAATCTGTTCTGCCGATACTGCCTGCAAAAAGTGTATCTCCTGAAAAAACGATTTCCTCGTTTTCGCAAATATAAATCAACCCGCCTTTTGTGTGCCCGGGGGTTAAATGAGTTTTTAATGTTATTTCACCGATTGCAACCTTACTACCCTCATAAAGCAATTCATCTGCAGGGAAAAAGCTCATGGCTTCGCCAAAATAGGCAGAAAGATTTTCGTATGCATCAGTAAGCATAGAAGCATCCTTTGAACCAATAAGTATTTTTGCTTCAGGGTGCTTTCCTTTCAAATAATCAACTGCACCGATATGGTCAAAATGGCCATGAGTAAAAAGTATATACTTTAATTCCTTTATACCTGCGCTTTCAATGGCATTGCAAATCTTTTCGCCATTACCACCCGCATCTATAACCGCCCCTGTTTTTGTTTTATCATCGCAAATTACATAGCAATTAGTTGCAAGCGGACCCACGCTTAACTGTTTTAAAACCATAATTATTTCTTCCAAATATCTGTATCAAAGCAAATTGTAACCGGTCCGTCATTTATTAAAGAAACCTTCATATCTGCTGCAAAAATGCCTTTTTCTACCGTTTTAACGCCGTTCCTTTTCAACTCTTCGCAATAAAGCTCATATAGCCGTTTAGCCTTCTCGGGTTCCTCGCTATCGGTAAAAGAAGGTCTGTTTCCTTTTTTGCAATCAGCGCAAAGAGTAAACTGAGAAATCGCAAGAATTTCCCCGTCTATATCCAAAACAGATTTATTCATTTTGCCGTTTTCATCCTCAAAAACTCTTAAGGCGGCTGTCTTTCTTGCAAGGAGCTCGGCTTCTTTTTCGGTGTCGCCTTTAACAACCCCAACAAGAATCATATAGCCCTTATTTATACTACCAACGGTTTCACCGCCTACAGTAACAGAGCTTTCTAAAACTCTTTGAATTACAGCTTTCATCCGTTACCGCTC
>JAZUOA010000041.1:0-27782 GCA_045604445.1 Acutalibacteraceae bacterium | reverse complement strand
GATGAAGATACATACTCTTTTTAAGGTAATACCTTCTTTTAACCTGATATGCATAAGTCATAATCATGGGAAGCTGAGCTATAATCTGAATACTCTGGCGCAAAACATTCTCGATTGAGGTGTCATCGGGATTTGTATCATAAGAATAAAGCGAAAGCACAGAACGCTCAAGCTTATTCATAATATCAGGCGACGGCGCTTTCATAATCATATCTTCAATGAAATCCTCAGGAAGCTCTCTTGAAGCAGAAAGCACTTTATTAAACTTTTCAAGCTGCTCTTTTGTAGGTAAATGGCCAAAAAGAAGAAGCCAAACTGTTTCCTCATATCCAAAACGGTTTTCCTTTACGCAAGCATCAACAATATCATTAACATCTACACCTCTGTAGGTAAGATGACCTTCAACGGGCTTGCGCTCACCATCTTCAATATGATAACCCTCAACGGAGCAAACCTTTGTAAGACCTGCCATAACACCGCTGCCATCGCGGTTCCTTAAACCTCTCTTAACCTCAAATCTATCGAAATACTCGGGATCTATAGCGCTATATCTCTTCAATTCATCACAAAGCGCAGACAAATAATTATTGGGAACAGGCTCTATATACGTAGGCATATTATCACTCCTTACTTTAAATTTTAATCATAGTTTTTCACAATAATTCATATTATTTTATAACATATTAACTTTATTGTCAACAAAAAAATAAGGATTGGTGAAAATATGAAACGATATCTTACGCTTATAATTTTAACATTTTTTGTTATGACCATTATCCCCGTTGCGTTGCTGAAAGAAAACATTGAACTCCCTGACAAAGAGGAAACATTATCCCGGCAACCTGAGCAGGCATCTGCACAAGCAACTAAAGAAAATGTTATTTCGGTGTTTCGTTCTACCCAAAATAAAACCATTGAAATGGATTTCTTTGAATATGTTTGCGGAAGCGTTGCCGCAGAAATGCCATTATCTTACCACGAAGAAGCCTTGAAAGCGCAAGCTATTGCCTGCTACACTAATGCATTAAGATTAAAGAATTCCGGCATTTATTCAGAAAATGCGCATATCAGCGACGATAGCTCTGTTCACCAGGGCTATTTGAATGAAGCTCAAAGAAAAGAAAAATGGGGCGAAAATTTTGAAAAATACGAAGCAAAGCTTAAAGCATTGGTAAAGCAAGTTGAAGGCAAAGCGCTTTATTATAACAACGAGCTTTGTGTTGCAGCTTTTTTTGCACTTTGCTCGGGAACAACAGAAAATGCCGAAAATGTTTGGGGCGAAAAGGTAGATTATCTTGTAAGCGTAAAAAGCATTGGTGATTCGCTTTCACCGCAATTCACCTCGCAAACATCCTTTGAAAAAAAAGAATTTCTAAGCATATTAAACAGCTTAGAAATAAAAACAGACAATATAAAGGATTTAAGCAGCATTATAAAAATCACTGAAAAAACAAAGGCAGGAACCGTGTTAAAATTAAAAATCAACGGAAAAGAATTAACGGGAGAAGAATTGCGCTCGGCTTGTTCATTAAAAAGCTGCGTGTTTACCGTTGAATGCAAAAAAGAAGCTGTAACCTTTACCGTTACAGGCTATGGTCACGGTGTCGGAATGAGCCAATACGGAGCCGATTTTCTGGCAAGGCAAGGAAGCACCTATGATGAAATACTCAAGCATTATTACAAAGGCGTAGAAATCATATAAAAAGGGGGCTGTAAAACATTGGTTTTTACAGCCCCTTTTATATCTTTACTTATCAGAATAATCCTGTAATAAGCTGAGGAATCATTTTAATATAAGTTACGAGAAGACCAAAAATTTCTGTAAAGAAATTCCATACTGAAGCATCAAGTGTACCGATAGCATCTGTAGGAAGCTTTGATTCATCTTCGTTTGCTTCTGCTTTTGTTGTCTTTTTGATTGCGTATTCATCAATCTTAGTTACTTCCTGAGTTTCATCATCAACAACATAAGCCTCATAAACAAGCTTACCGCCGTCAATGTAAATATTTGAGAAGCAACCGCCCATATCGCGAGTTGAAAGCTTAATATCTGCGCAGTCGTTTATCGGGTCAATGGGGTTTTCGTTTACTGTATATCTCTTTGTGCCTGCTGTTGAGGGGAGAATGTAAACAGCACCATCGGGATTCTTAGCAAAGGTTCTTTCTTCGCCATTGAATTTTTCTGTTACATAAGTTGTATCCTCGCAAACTGCATCGCCTGCAACCTGCTTTGTTCTGAAATACATATGATCGTGACCGGAAAGAACAACGTCAACATCAGTCTGGTCAACAATTTCAATAATTGTTTCTCTCATAGCAAGAGTATCAGGCTTGTTGATGTTCTTACCTGCAGAATAAACTGCGCGGTGAATAAGAAGGAATTTCCACTGAGCATCTGAATTTTCAAGGTCATTGATAATCCAGTTTCTCTGAGCAGCTACCATAGGATACATATCGTTGGAGTTAACAACGCAGAAATGAGCATTACCGTAATCGTAGGAATAGTATACACCGTTTACACCATTACCGGCACCTTCACCTGCATTAAGGTTAAACATATTAGCAAACCAGCCTACGTTAAGCTTGTTTGTAATATTGCCCTCATGGTTACCTGCAACGGGAACAAGTGTAAGGCTTGTATTAGCATCCATAAATGCTTCGCCGTACCAGTTCCATTCCTCATTAGTACAGTCGTTAACAAAGTCACCAAGGTTAACTACGAATTCAGCTTTTTTGTTTGACTTCATAGCCTCATCCATAACAAGAGCTGCCTGCTCAAAGTTTTCAAGGCTGCTTGCCTGAACGTCTGCAATAGCAATGAAGGAGAATTTACCGTCACCATTATCGGTAACAAACTTACCTGTTTTGCTCCAAGCATTCTTATTAAGGCTACCAACGCGGTAATAGTAAGTTGTGCCGGGCTCAAGACCTGTAACAACTACCTTATGTCCGTAATAATTCTGGAATTCGTTGGTTTCTGCAGCAAATACCATAGAATTGCCGAAACCACCGTTGTAATCAGATTTTTTAACAACCTGAATTACACCATCGCAATATTTTTCTGTGTACCAGGTGAAGCCTCTTTGAGTCTGAGCGTCACCGTACATTGTGCAGTTAACGCGCAATGCTTCATAACCTGTTGTGTTCTCAGCAGAAACGCTTATGCCTATGCAACTGAAAAGCATAATAACTGCAAGCAATGCTGCAAGAGATCTTTTAGCTGATTTTTTCATAACTACCTCCGTAATTATTATTGAAATACAAAATTATAAGCGTAACATTAGATAGTAACGCTATTTTGATTTAATTCATTATACACCTTATTTTTTATCATTTCAATAGTAAATGTAAATTTATTACTTTTGCTTATGCAAAATCAAAAAAATTAGGCAATTTGCAAAAAAACAAGGCTCTCATGAGAGAGCCTCCGTAAGGAGGGCGCCTCAAAAGAGAGCCTTTGAATTTATTTTACTTTTACCTTGTAGCACTTAATTTCAAATGGGTTAATATCAAAGCTGAGGGTTTTGCCGTTTGCAATATCAACTGCTACATCGTTTCTTTCGAGAAGGTCGCATTCTGTAACCTCTGCAATCTCTGCGAAGAGCTCGGCAGTAACCTTAGTTCTTGCCCCTGCCTTCTCTACAAAACGGATAATGTAAGCATCTTCATCCTCGCATTTTTTAACTGCCTCAAGAGTAACATTCTTGCCATCAACCTTAATGAATGACTTTGCATCATCACCCTTTGCACTGCTGTTGATTTCAACTGCAACTGCAGGGTTATTCATTTCAAGGCCTCTTACAAGAGTTTCAGCATCCTTCCAATTACCTGCATGGGGGTAAATTGAATATGTGAAATAATGGTCGCCGCGGTCTGATTTGGGATCAGGATTCATAGGTGCTTTAAGAAGAGTGATAATCATTCTCTGCTTATCAACCTCGTAACCATACTTACAATCGTTAAGAATTGAAACGCCATAGCTATCCTCGCTCATATCAATGAAATTATGAGCTGAAACCTCAAACTTAGCCTTATCATAAGGATTATGGCGATAGTTGGAGCTTTCGATAGTTGCATAAGCAATATCGCGGGTAAACTTCTGAGCCTTAATATCAACATCAAAGCCAACTTTAAGGAGTTTTTCCTGCTCATTCCAATTGATAAATGTATCAAAATCAATTCTGTCAAGCTCATTGTAAATAATGATATTCTGCTTAACAAGAGATTTGTTGATTTTCTTTTCAATTGAAACAACTGTAAACACATCACCGGGTACAATGCCTGTTACCTTACCGGGCTCTGTATCAAACTGACGGTCAACATAAGAAGCAACGATATCCCAAGCGTCATATTTACCGGGAAGGTCTTCATAAAGGCGGAATACGTTACCCTTACCCTCAAGAACCTCTCTGTTATTCTTCTTATCGAAGATTGAAACAAGCTCTGCGCTTTCATCAAGAACGAGCTTGAAGTTGTCATTTTCAACAGTGTTACCAAAGCCTGCAACCGCTTCTGCCTCGTTTACTGCGGCATCCTTTGTATAGTAAATCTTATAGCCTACTGCAGGGATATCCTTTGCAACGAAAACAAGAACCTTAGTGCCATCGAGCTTTGTATAAGCCTGAACAGGAACCTTATTTCCTTCTGCATCGTAAATTTCAACATCCTTGTAGGGAAGCTCAACCTTCTGAGTTGCGGCAGTTCCGAGAGAGTTGAAAAGAGCGAAGGGCTTGCCATATTTCTCTGCACCGTTAACATTTCCGGCGATTACATTAAGAGCCTCGCTTCTTACGCTTTCACCGATTGCAATGATATCGTCATAAATCGCGCAAAGGTCACCAAACACTTCTGTAATATGAGAACCGGGAAGAGAATCGTGGAACTGGTTAGTAAGAATTGCCTGCCAGCCCTCGTTAAGCTTCTCAAGGGGATATTTATAGCCATACTGCATTGCAATGCTTGCAAACATTTCTGCCTGGCGATAGAGATTTTCTGAATATCTGTTAAGCTTTTTAAGAAGAGCTTTTGGTGTGTGAACACCGCGGTGCTCTTCAAGATAAAGCTCATCTTTCCAAGTAGGAATATTGGTTTCTGTTGCATTTGCTTTCATTCTTGCAAGAGAATCTTCAATTTTACTTGTCTGAGTCTTAGGAAGTCCGGGGAAGTTTTTGTAACGCTTTACATATTCAAGCATTTCGGTATCAACACCGCCGCCGCCATCACCCCAGCCGTAGCAGTACATAGATTCGCCGATAGTTTCTTTATCTCTATATTTCTTCCAGTTAACCTTAAGAGAGTCTGCTTCAACAGTACCGATAAAGTGTGTGGGAGGAACAATTGAGAATACCTTTGAACCATCAGGACCTTCCCACCAGAATGTGTTATACTGCCAGGGATTTGTATCGTTCCATATACCCATTTTATGAGTTACGAAATATTCAACACCGGCTTTTTTAAGAATCTGAGGCATTGGATAAGTCTGAGTAAAACCATCGGGAACCCAACAGGTTTTAGGGGTAATACCGAATGTTTTTTCTGCAAAACGGATACCATGAAGAAGCTGACGGGTAAAGGATTCACCTGAAACAAGGTTACAATCGGGTTCAACCCACATTGCGCCGATATACTCCCATCTACCCTCTTTAATTCTTTCTTTCACCTGTTTATAAAGAGCGGGGTATCTCTTTTCCATTTCGATATATGTGGGAGCTGTGCTCTGAGAGAAAATGAAATCGTCATATTGCTCCATAAGGCGAAGCATAGTTGCATGAGTTCTTCCCAGCTTGCGGATATACTCCTTGTATGCCCACATAAACACAATGTCAAGGTGAGAGTTACCTACAAGGGCAAGAGTACCCTCTGATTTGTAAGATTTATTATTATAAACCTTATCCTTAAGAATCCTCTGAGCCTGGCGAAGACCTGCTTTAAACTCTTCGCCATCAAGGTCGAAGTTAACATATGTAAAGGCTTCTTTAAGTGAAGCGCGGATAAGCTCCTGAAGACCGGTATCGTGAACAGGCATAAAGAGTGCATTGAAAACTGCCTTGAAATCCCAGTAAATCTCTTCAATTTCAGGGTCAACCACACCAATGAAGGAGCATGAAAGAGTCTTTATTGTTGATTCGTTTGAGTGCCAAACATAATAGGATTCTATATCAACATCATAATGCTCATCACCCTTTGCGCAATCTGTAAGCAAAACAGAGTTTCTGAAAGGGTCAAGGCCCTGATAAGGCTCACCATTAAGGGTAAGAAGTGAGTCGCCGCCGAAATAAACATTAAGGGTTACCTTTTTACCCTTAAACCTTTCGGGCATATCAAAGGAATTTTTAAAAAATGCGCTCCAACCATTGTTGCCCCAACGGTCACCAACGTTAAGCTCCTTCCATTCATCATAAAGGAACTCGTAATCATCAACACCTTTATAGATACATTCCTTCATTTTCCATGCGGGAATGGATTCAATATCGGTGTAAATTCTTTTTTTGAGATTTTTGATTTTCAGAGCTGCAACATCATCAAAAGAGAAAATACCTCTCTGCTTGCCCTTGGTAGCATCGCGCCAATCGTCAACGTGAGCATCCATAGCATCAAGAGCCGCTACAGCATCAATATTTTTAATTTCAGCCAAAAATATCGTCCTTTCTTACCGAAAAATTCAACATACAAGCAAAGCCGAATTTACCGATTTTATTATCCTTTTTAGTATAGCATTATAATTTTGAAATGGCAAGAGGGATTTTATTTATATTGAGGACTGAAAATAGCTGACAATCGCCGGCTACCTTTTGCAATTTACAACTTAAAAATCCCACCAATCAAAAACGATTGGCGGGATTCCTTTAGGGTGAAATGAGTTATCCGAACCTACCTAAACATTTGCTTTTCTTCTTTCGGCAAGCTCTGCTTCAACCTTTGCTCTCTTTTCAGGAGTGTAACGAATAAAAAGAAGCGGGATTATATAAAGAAGGCTTGCTATTGCAGGAGTAAGCATAACAAGAGGCCATATCCAGGCTTCAAATGCAGCGGACTGAGTACCGATAAAGATTTCGGCGCTATCTTCAACCGCTTTATAATCAAGAGCGTGAAGAGCAAGGGTTGCAAGCCCTGCTGTTATACCGCTTGAAATCTTTGTAAAGAAGGTCTGCATTGAGAATGTAACGCCTTCCGTTCTTTTTCCTGTTTTCCACTCCATATAATCAATGCTATCGCAGAAAATAGAAGTCTGAGCGATGGATACTGCACCCATGGGGATGCTACCAATACCCAGAAGCGCCATACCAATCCAAAGATTCGCTCCTTCAAACCCTATAGCAAAAGCAATAACTCTTGTAATAATGTTAACTGACTGCATAAAAATAATCGCGTTAACATAGCCCTTGCACATTTTCTTAATCTTATCAGCAAAAACCATACCTATAAATCCGGGGCCGGCAGTAATTGCAAAATAAATAGTTGTTAACCCAAGCGCGCCTATAATGCTGTTGGCACCCAAAAAATCGGCAGGTATTTTATATTTAAAGAAGTATGTCATAAGCTGGCTGCCGAAGCCAAATGCTCCTAAAAGGTTTGATAAGGTAACAAGCAGAAGCATTTTATTCTTGAAAAGAAGCGAAAAGCTTTCTAAAAGAGAGCCTTGTTGCTTATCTGCAACAACCCTGATTCTCTCTTGCGCCTTATATGTTCTCGCGCTTATCATTGCACCGCCCATTCCGAGGATGATTGCAAAAACAAGCGTTACAAGGGACATAGATTTTTTCGTTGTGTTGGCAACCATTTCGATTATCATCGGAATCGCCATGCTGAAAACGCCATAAACACAAGACCCTACAGTTCTCGCCCACTTAACAAAGGTATCTCTTTCATTGCTATCGGGGGAAACTGCAGCGGTAATTCCCCAAATTGAAACATCCTGAAGAGTGTAAGCAATATCCCAACCTATGTACATCATCACAAAGTAAGCGACCCTTAACCAAAGCATATCCTCCTCGGTTGAAAAAACGAGAAAAATAAGAACAGTGAATATACCTACAGGTAAAGGAGTATATCTTAAAAACGGTCGGAGCTTTTCACCGTTTTTAAAACGGTGCTTATCAATATACGAACCAATAATGGGGTCATTTATACCATCCCATACTTTCATTAAAATAAGAAGCACCGAAACAACTATTGCCGGGAAAAGGGCAATATCAGTCATAAAATAAGTAAAAAACGAACCACCTATAAAGGAATAAACTATATTCTGACCGGAAAGACCCGCGTAGAAATTAAGCTTTTCTTTTCTGTCTATATGCTTCATTATTACTGCTCCTTATATTAAATTAACCTCAATTTTTATAAATTCGCTGTTGCCTGAAACATTTTTACCCTGTTGGAAATTTCTTGCGGTGAAAACAACCTTTTCATCATAAACCTCGCAGTAATAGCCTATTCCGCTATCCTTTATTCCAAAGTTGTTTTCTTTGCGATAACCGGGAACGCTTAAAGAGCAAACATTATTCTCTTTATTGAGAACCTCAAAGGTTTTTTCAAAAATCCCGCCGTGAAGATGACCGGTTATAAAGAAAACATTTTTATATTTTTCCATAACTGCTCTCACAAGGTGGCTCTGCTCTCCCATATCACCCGTTTTCCAAACCTCAGGAAGACCATGAGTTTCAGCAAAAGCCTGATGGCACATAACAAATGCCGGCTTCCCGCCTTTTGTTGCTCTTTCAAGCTCTTTATCCAGAAAATCTATTTGCTCCCCGGTAATATGCGCCTTTTCAAGCACTCTTTTTTCAGTTCCTAAAACAATAAAGGTATACCCTTTTATATCATAAGAATAGAAGCTTTTACCCTTTGTGTTAATTTTAAGGTATTCGTTAACCTTATCCATTATAATTTTTTGGTTGCGGTTATATTGCAAACGAACATCATGATTACCCATTGTAAGAAAAACATAAGGAAAAGCCCTCTGCTTATCTGTTACATTGAAGAATCTGGCATATTCTTTCTTTTTGCCGTATTCTGCAATATCACCTGCCATAAGAAAAGCATCTATTTTTTCTTTTGAATTTTCAACATCCTCAAAGAAATTATTAAGATTCTTTTCCGAACCCTCATTATCTACAAGGTGCGTATCGGCAATTGTTGCAAACGAAACCCTTACCTTTTCGCTATTTTCAAAAACAATGGGCTCATCCTTTGAAACCGTGTAAACAGTATCGTATTTAGGAGACAAAGCCTTAAGCTGCGCAATATATTTAGTTACAAAAATTTTTATAGACATTCTTTCCACCCTCACTCAATAATACCTAAAAATCTACCTAACCAATAGATAAATATAAAAGACATACCACTATCTGATTTTCCGGGATTTCCGCCATCAATACCGAAAGGATTTATTCCTAATCTTGTGAATGGTCTTTCGTCCCAGGCAAAAGGCACCTTAATATGGGGCTCCTCATACCAAAGAAGAGGTTCTTCATCAATTTCAATATTCCTGCGGCTGCTGTTAATCATTTTGAAATTCAACAATTCATAAGGATAATCCTTAAGAGCCTTAATACAACCATCAACATCGCACGGCGCACCCGTAAAGCCCTTATAAATAAATGCGTAATACGGATTACCCTCAATTTTTTCATAATCGTAGTGAGAGGCAAGCGCCATAAGAAGATATTGGCGGATTGCATCATTCTTTTCAAGGCGAAGATATGAAAGAGTGTTAAGCATAGCCAGGTTATCATCAATATGGCAGGAATGGCCATCTGCCCTCTTATGGAAAGCGGCATTTATAAGAAAATGGTGGTCCGAAATAAGCTCATTGTATTTCTTAAGATACCTTTCGTTACCGGACATATGATAAGATATTTTCAGGAAATTGAGCATTTCAAGAGAGTTAACGCCCTTTTCCCACATCCACATACTATCGGTATTAAGAGCCTCCTCATTCCAACAAGCCCAGGAGGTAGGCTTACCGTCTTTATCAACAAGGTACCCGTTATTGTCAAGAATATGATCTGTAATGCTGCAGACTGCTTCGCATATTTCCGCCTTTTCGGCTTCGTTTGCGCAAAGGTCGTAATAAAGCGAAAAACCTACATAATGGCCTGTCATTTCATCGCTGGAGGTTTCCCCTAACCATTCGTATGTACCATCTGAGGAACGGTGCCATTCGCACCCTATTTCGGTTGATTCAAGGTGCGTTCCCCATCCCTCTTCATCAGGGAAACGAACTGCTCTGGCGGTAAAGCCCTTGATTTCAGGCGCCCTTGTCAGAAAAAGCATTGCATCCTTATATCTTCTTGCAGCTTCAAGGATTTTTTCATCCTTAGTTTCGTTATACCACATAGAAAGGGCAATAAGGTACGTATGAGTCCAAAGACCGTCGTTATCGCTATACATTGAGCAATGCTTGCCATCTAACGCCTTAACCCAGGTAACATATCCTTGCTTTCTCGGGAAATACTTTTCAGTTTCTTCAAAGAAATGATAGGATTTTTCCTCCATAGTCATTTCTTTTTCTGAGGTTTTAACAATTCCTCCCTCAGAAGCCGTATACAATGCACCATTTTTGCCAACAACCGCCGTAACCTTTGTATCAAAAGCATAGCGAGTAGCCGGAAGATATTTTTTTATACCGTTTTTAATTACAACTGCGCCCGCATCTGTTCCCAAAATAAAGCTTCCGTCATCGCAAACGCAAATTGCATAAATGCTTTCTTCGGGAAGAGCAGATATTTGCTTGCTGCTATACCAACCGTTTTTGTAATCATATATAAATAAGCCTTCATCCGCACCAACAAGAAGATAACCTGTTTTATCAAAAGCAATAGCGTTTATATGAATTTCGGGCATAGTTGAATGAGCAGGGAAAATGCATCTCCATGTTCTGCGTTTTCCCTCCATCCTTTGAAGGCATAACTCACTTGCAACGCAAACCTTTTCACCTGAAACAGCAAGGCATCTTTCATCCATGCCCATTTCCTGAAGATTATAAAAACCATCGGTTGCTTCAACATAAAGAGAGCGTTTTGTTAAAACATAAAGCTTTTCCTCACCCGCTAAATCAACAATCGGGTAATCAAACTCCTTTATCTCTTCTGCTCCTTTTTCGGTAATTTCATAAAGCGTTTGCGAAAGAGCAGCAAAAACCCTGCCTTTTTTATCGCAAAAAACCTTGGAAAAAGTACCCTCTGAAAAAAGCTTATTCCATTCACCATTTTTATAACGGCAAAGGCCTGTTTCTGAACAAGCATAAATATCGCCGTTTTCGCTTATTGCCATAGAAGCAATTTTTCCGTCAAGGGCAATATGCTCTGTTATTTTTTGAGGGAAACTTCCGATTTTTATTTTTTCCATTTTATCTTCCTGCTTTTACTGCGAATTTTCAATATTTTAGTTTTTCGTTTGCCGCTTTCATAACCTCGGGAGTTATTTTTATTATTTCGCGGTCATAGGTAAGAAGACCGTTACACTCATCCTCAACATCGCTTACCTCTGTATAAATAATAGCGGAAAGCCCTTTGTTTTTCATGCAGTTGTAAATGCGGTTTTCATACAGATTTTTAATAGCATCATCAAAGGATTCTTGCTTGAAATATTTTCTGTAGCCAAAGAACTTGTCTTTATTAAAGGAATGCTCCTTAAACTGCATTGAATAACCACCAAACTCAGTAAGAGCTATGGGGCGTTTATCATCCTTGTTGTATTTGGGGAACAGGAACGGTGTGAAGTAAATATGGAAGCTATTTACATCTCCTGCACCGTGGTCAACCCAACCGCTTGCATGGTCGATAAGGCGAGTAGGGTCTTTTTCGCGGTAGAATTCGCACACCTTAACGCTGTCAAATTGACCCCATCCCTCGTTAAGAGGTGTCCACAAAGCAAGAGAGGTAACGTTATAAAGATGCTCTATCATTTTTTCGGAATCCTTAAAATATTCCTCTCTGCCCTTGGCATCGTCTCTCGCAAAATATTTATAATGCTCGGGACCGTCGCTTACCTTACCCGCATGCTTATTATTAAACAGCATAGACATAAACGGGGCTGTTCCTATAGCCATGAAATTATAATGACCACCACCGTTTATCATATCCTGCCAAACAATCATACCGAGCCTGTCGCAATGATAATACCAACGAAGAGGCTCTATTTTAATATGCTTTCTTAAGGTATTGAAGCCTAAATCCTTCATTGTTTGAATATCGTAAATAAGCGCATCATCGCTTGGGGCGGTATACATACCGTCGCTCCAATAGCCTTGGTCAAGAAGACCGTTAAAGAAATATGGTTTATTATTAAGCATAAGGCGAGGAGTACCGTTTTCATCCTCCCCTGTGCTGAACTTGCGCATACCGAAGTAGCTTTCAACCCTGTCGTTACCTGCAGCAATTTTTAAATCGTAAAGGTAGGGATTCTCAGGGCTCCAAAGCTCATAGTCGGAAAGCTTTATAACGCCTTTACCTTCAATGAGTTTGCAAGCCGATTTAACCTCGCCCTTATCAAGCACTATAGCTGCCATATCATCGGTAGGCTTGCCATTGTAGCTTATTTCAATTTTTAATTCGTCGTTATCAATATCAGGCGTAAGCTTAATACCCTCAATATATCCCTCGCAAACCTCTTCAATCCAAACTGTTTGCCAGATACCTGATTGGGGAGTATACCAGATACCGCCACGCTTAAAGGTTTGCTTACCTCTTGCCTGAGTACCTGTTTCTGTTGGGTCTTTTACCTTAACTCTTAAATCATTTTCACCATCAAGAACAAGAGTTGTTATATCGAACGTAAAGGGAAGATATCCGCCCTTATGCTCGCCTACAAAGCTGTTATTGAGAGTTATTTCGCATTCATAATCAACAGCACCAAAATGAAGAAGAACGCGGTGATTGGTTCTTCTGAAATTAAAAAACTTTTGATAATAGAGTATTTCATTGGGATGAACTATTTTTTCAACACCGCTTAATATACATTCCGGGCTGAAAGGCACGGTAATTTTGCCCTGATAGTTATTGAACTTTTTATGCTCATCAAGAATAGCATAGTTCCATTCACCATTAAGGTTGATAAAGCTATCGCGCTTTAATTGCGGTCTGGGATAATCGTTTAAGGGTAAATTCTTATCAAGCTCTTTTCCCCATCTTGTTAACAATTTTTCCATAATACACTCCATAAAAATAATAGATTTTTTAAATATACATATTCATCATAACATACGAAATTTCTTTTTTCAATCCTTAATATTTGTATTTTATGGCAAAATAGGCATTGACGAATTTTACCTTCGGTGGTATAATTATGAAAAATATAATGAAAAGGTAGGGTCTTTATGCAATACATACAGGGATTATTCCAAGAAATTGCTGCACTTCTCTTATCAATTTTAACTTTATTCGGTGGAGTTAGCACTCCTGCAACAAACCAACTTCTCACAAATATCGCTCCTGATACTGTCATCGATTTTGTTTTAACAGGCGACACTCAGGTTTGCGACTATATGCCCGCTCGCGAGGCGAATCTTATGGCACTCGCTGAAGATATCAACAATTCTGATATTGAGCTTGATGCATTTATGATTGTTGGCGATATCGCAGAAAACGGTATGCAGGAAGAATTCGACAGAGTTTACAGCCACATTTGCGATTTCAACGCTAAAAACTTCATTATGGTTACAGGTAACCACGATATCCGCCTTCGCGAATATGACCAATGCAAATCAAGATTCCTTGATTTTATGAACAGCCTTAACGCAGAAGAAAATGCTCAAAATGACATTTACTTTAAATATATGGTTGATGACTACACCTTCCTCGTAATGGGCTCTGAAGAAGCTAAATTTGAGGATGCATTTATAAGCGATGCTCAGCTTCAATGGCTTAACGTTGAGCTTAAGGAAGCAACAAAAACCGGCAAGCCTGTTTTCGTTCTTTGCCACTATCCTCTCGCTGAAAGCCATGGTCTTCCCGGCACTTGGGGCTCTGCAAACAGCGATGATGTTTACGGCCAGCTTCCCACATATGTTGCTCCCGGCGACCCTGATTTAACAGGTAGCATCGGCGAACAAACAAATGAAGTTTACGATATTATCACAAAATACGAAAACGTTATCTTTATCACAGGCCACCTTCACACCGGCTTTGGTAAAAACTCTTACCAGGTAATCAGCGAAGAAAACAACGTTATCGGCATCAACGTTCCATCTGTTGGTATTGATAACAAAGATGGTGCATACAACAACCCCGGCACAGGCTACTTTGTTGAGGTTACTCCCGATGCAGTTTATTTCCGTGCAAGAGATTTTGCTCTCGGCAAAAACATCACAGATTGGGATATCGTTGTTGATGTTAAATAAAAAATAACAAAACCTTTACCTCCCGCATAAAATAATGCGGGAGGTTTTTTTATGCTTACAGATATTGTCACATTGGCTCTTGCAATTTTAGGAATTGTTTTTCTTTTATTAACCTTTATGTTTACTCTTATAGTCTGGCAAGAAGAGCATTTTACCTTGGTTCTGCCGTTAAAAAAACAGGATGACGCCATATTTGATAGAATATATAACATACGTTCTTTTTGCGAGTTTTTAGGAATACATAAAAAAAGCACCGTAGTTCTCATAAACTACGATGCTCCGGATTGGTTTTGCAAAAAAATTGAAAGCTGTTTTCCTGAGGAAAGCTTTATCAAAATCGCTGAAACTACAGAAAACATTTTTAAAGAGTAGCGTACATTACCGCCTTTATAGTGTGCATTCTGTTTTCTGCCTCTTGGAACACAACGGATTGCTCGCTTTCAAACACTTCATCGGTAACCTCTACCGCACTGCGGTTAAACTTATCACAAATCCTTTTACCTATTTCTGTTTTCTTGTCATGGTATGAGGGAAGGCAGTGCATAAAAATCGCATTATCCCCCGCATTTTTCATAATCCTTTTAGTAACCTGATAATCGGAAAGGTCATTGATTCTTTCCGCCCAAACAAGCTCCGGCTCACCCATTGAAACCCAAACATCCGTGTAAATAACATCTGCGTTTTTAGTGGCTTTTATGGGGTCTTCTTCAAAAATTATTTTAGCACCTGTTTCTTTTGCAATTTTTCTGCATTCATCAACAAGGTCTGTATCAGGAAAATACTTTTCAGGAGCGCATGCTGTAAAATTCAATCCCATTTTTGCGCACCCTACCATCAGCGAGTTACCCATATTATACCTTGCATCACCAAGATAAACAAAGTTAATACCCTTTAATTTGCCGAATTTTTCCTTAATTGTAAGGAAATCTGCAAGAATTTGAGTAGGGTGAAATTCGTTTGTTAAGCCGTTCCAAACCGGTACGCTTGAATATTTTGCAAGCTCTTCAACAATTTCCTGACCAAATCCACGGTATTCAATTCCGTCATAAATAGAACTGAGAACTCTTGCGGTATCAGCTATGCTTTCCTTTCTGCCTATCTGCGATGCACCCGGGTCAAGATAAGTAACACCCATACCCAAATCCCTTGCCGCAACCTCGAAGCTGCAACGGGTTCTTGTGCTCGTTTTCTCAAAAATAAGCGCAATATTTTTACCTTTAAGAATATCGTGAGGGATACCGCTTTTCTTTTTCTTTTTTAAATCTGCCGCAAGATTTATGAGATATTCTATTTCCTCACTTGTATAATCAAGAAGCTTTAAAAAATCTCTGCCTTTTAAATTCATTTTTATACCTCACAAGCCTTTTTTATAACGTTTATCGCTTTTTCCAAATCCTCGGAAGATATGTTAAGAGGCGGTAAAAGTCTTAATTTATTCTTTGCTTTTATAGGAAGAACGCCATTTTCCTGGCAATAAGAAAGAACCGTATTCACATCTTTTTGAGTTTCAATGCCGAGCATAAGACCCAAACCGGAAATGCTCTTTATACCATTGACCGTAGCCAATTCATTTATAATATATTCGCTTTTATTTCTAACGCTTAAAAGGAACTCCTCGTCAATTCTTTCAAGTATGCTTAAAGCGCCTGCGGTTGCAACGGGGTTTCCGCCAAAGGTTGAGCCGTGTGAGCCGGGGGTATATGTATTTTCGACTTTTTCGAAAAGCATTGTAGCCCCTAAAGGAAGCCCTCCGCCTATACCTTTCGCAGTTGAAACTATATCAGGCATAATACCGTATTTCATATAGCCATAAAGGTAACCTGTTCTGCCGTTACCGGTTTGCACCTCGTCAACAATAAGAAGAACATCATTTTCTTTAGCTGCTTTTTCTACACCTTTAACAAATTCATCAGAAAGGGCAACAACTCCACCCTCACCCTGAACTGTTTCAATCATAACAGCGGCAACCTTTTCTTCCTTAATATATTTTTCTATTGTATCAAGGTCACCTGCATCCGCATAAAGAAAGCCATCAGTTAAAGGCAAAAAATCTTTATGGAAAGAATCCTGACCTGTTGCGGCAAGCGTTGTTATTGTTCTGCCGTGAAAACTATTGTTAAGGGTGATTATATTATAATATTCTGCCCCTTTTTTCTCTGCCGCATACTTTCTTGCGGCTTTTATTGCGCATTCGTTAGCCTCTGCCCCCGAATTAGAGAAAAAAACTTTTTTTGCACCTGTTTTATTGCAAAGAAGCTCGGCAAGCCTTGCGCAAGGAGATGTATAGTAAAGGTTGGAGGCATGGGGAAGGGTTGTAAGCTGGTTTGTTACAGCTTTCACCCATTGCTCATCTCCTACACCGAAAACGCTTACACCTATACCTGTGCCCATATCAATGTATTCCTTGCCTGCTTCATCATAAAGCTTGCTTCCTTTACCTGAAACAATTTCAATGGGGAAACGGGCGTATGTATTTGCTACATATTTTGAATCAAGCTCTTTAGTATTCATTAGTCTATCCCCTTTACCATTGTGCCTGCACCCTCATCGGTAAGAAGCTCTAAAAGGAGGGCGTGAGGAACGCGACCGTCAAGAATAGTAACTCGCCTTACACCTCTTTCAATTGCATCAATGCAGCATTCTACCTTAGGTATCATACCGCCGGAAATAACTCCCTCTGCAAATAGCTGACGAGCTTCTTCGGTATTAACTCGTTTTATTATTGAATCAGGGTCATTTACATCCCTTAAAATTCCGGGAATATCGGTCATTGTAATAAGCCTTTCTGCCTTCATAGCGCCCGCTATAAATGATGCGGCAGTATCAGCATTTATATTATAAACGTTACCCTCATTATCGCAACCAACAGTTGAAACAACAGGGATATAATCCTTTTCTAAAAGGTCAAGTATAGGCTGAACATTAACATTTGTTATTTCGCCAACAAAGCCTAAGCGCTCATCCTTTACCTTTGCTTCAATAAGATGACCGTCTATACCTGAAATACCAACAGCTAAGCCACCAAACTCACCTAAAAGGTTAACAAGCTGTTTGTTGATTTTTCCTGCAAGAACCATCTGAACTATTTCTGCCGTTTCCTTGTCGGTAACGCGAAGGCCATCAACAAAAACGCTTTCTTTACCTACTTTTTTGAGCATTTCCGAAATTTCGGGACCGCCACCGTGAACAAGCACCGGCTTCACTCCGATAAGCCACAAAAGAACTAAATCCTCCATAACCTGAAGCTTAAGCTCCTCGCTTACCATCGCATTTCCGCCGTATTTAACAACAATAATTTTGTTGTGGTATTTTTTAATATAAGGAAGTGCCTGAGTAATAACCTGAGCACGTTGAAGATTTGTAATATTCATATTATCAAGTCCTGTAATCTCCGTTTATTTTTACATATTCATAAGTGAGGTCGCAACCCCAGGCGGTTGAAGAAAAATCACCTGAATTAAGACCAACATTTATGATAATTTCCTTTTCCAAAAGTATTTCCTTTGCCAGCTCCTCAGAAAATTCAATTCCTGCTCCGTTTTCACAAACAGGAATAACGCCCTTGGAAGATTCAAAAGAAACAAAAACCTTTGATACATCAACATCAGCACCGCTATAGCCGATTGCGCAAAGCACCCTGCCCCAGTTTGCATCCGCGCCAAACATAGCCGCCTTTGTAAGAGAAGAGCAAATAACGCTTTTTGCAACTGTTTTTGCCGTTTGTTCATCCTTTGCACCTGCTACTCGGCACTCAAGCAGCTTTGTTGCGCCTTCGCCATCGCCTGCAATCATTCTGCAAAGGTGAACTGTTACGGTATTAAGAGCCTTCATAAACGCATCAAAGCCCTCTCCCTCGTCAGTAATTTCTTTGTTTCCTGCCATTCCGTTGGCAAGAACTGCAACCATATCGTTTGTTGAAGTGTCGCCATCAACGCTGACCATATTAAATGTGTTTTGAATATCGCTTGAAAGCGCCTTTTGAAGCATATCAGAAGATATTGCAACATCAGTTGTAATAAAAACAAGCATCGTTGCCATATTGGGATGAATCATTCCTGAACCTTTTGCAATACCGCCTATTTTACAAGTTACTCCCCCTATTTCAAAGGAAACCGCAACCTCTTTTTTTATAGTATCGGTAGTCATAATTCCTTCTGCCGCTTCTTGGCTATTATTTGCTCCGAGAGAAGCCTTAAGAGCCGGCAAGCCCTCTTTTATAGGTGTTATATCAAGAGGTTGACCAATAACACCTGTTGAAGCAACAATAACATCATCCTCATCAATATTGAGTGTTTCAGCAGTAAGCTTTGCCATTGCCTGCGCAATTTCTATTCCGTTTGCGTTGCATGTGTTAGCATTGCCGCTATTGCAAATAACCGCTTGAGCCTTACCATTTAAAAGATGCATTTTCGTAACTGCAAGCGGAGCGCCTTTTACAAGGTTTGTTGTATAGACCGCTGCAGCATTTGCTTTTGTTTGGCTAAAAATAAGTGCAAGGTCACGTTTAGTTTTGTTTTTTCTTATACCGCAATGTATTCCACCTGCAGTAAAGCCTTTTGCGGCACAAATGCCGCCGCTTATAAGTTCCATATCAAATCTCCGATTTTTATATTTCAAGTCCGTTTGTATCAGCTTTTCCGAGAACAATGTTCAGGCATTCAACCGCTGCGCCCGAGGCACCCTTACCCAAATTATCATAACGAGCTGTAAGAAGAATTCTTTCATCATTTCCGAAAACAGAAACAATCATATTATCCTTTCCTGAAAGAAGCCCTGCGGAAATAAAGCCACCTTCGCTTAATTCTTCCTCATATTTAACTAAAGGACCGCTATATTTTTCTTTGTAAATTTCCTTTATTTTTTCTATTGTAAAGCCATTTTTCAATTGGTTTTTAAACACAGGCACGGTGACCTCCATACCTGAATAAAAGGATGAAACAACCGGGCAAAAAGCAGGTGCATTTTCAATGCCTGATATTTTTGCCATTTCCTTCAGATGCTTATGAGCTTGTCCCAAAGCATATTGGCGGGGCGCCCCAAGAAGCTCATCCGGCTCTTCCTCATATTCGGCAATCATTTTTTTGCCTCCGCCGGAGTAGCCTGTTAAAGAAAAACAGGAAAGAAGAATATCTTTATCTACTGCGCCAGCCTCAATAAGCGGATAAACAAGGGCTATAAATCCGCTTGCATGGCAACCGGGAACTGCTATTCTTTTTGATGTTTTTATTTTCTCACGGTGGGAAGCTGAAAGCTCAGGAAACCCGTATGCCCAACTTTCAAGCGTACGATGAGCAGTGGAGGTATCGATAACAACCGTGTTTTCATTTTCTATTAAGGAAACAGATTCGCGAGCCGCGTCATCAGGAAGGCAAAGGAAAGCTACATCTGCAGAATTAAGCGCTTCCTTGCGGGCATTTTTATCTTTTCTTAAATTTTCAGGGAGAGTTACTAACTCAACATCCTCCATTTTCAAAAGGCGGTCAAATATTTTAAGACCCGTTGTTCCCTGACTGCCGTCAACAAATATTTTTGTCATAGTTATTTCACCTTAATTAACTGTTAAGAGATTTTATTCTCTGCACCTGCTTGAGTACGTTTTCAGGCGCAGGACCGCCCAAAGATGTTCGATCATTTACGCATTTGTCAAGATTTATTGCCTCATATACACCCTCATCAAACATATCGCAAACTGCTTTATATTCTTCGAGCGGTAATGTTTCAAGAGTAAGAGCTTTATTTATGCACAGCGCAACAAGCTCACCGGTTGCTTTGTAAGCATCGCGGAAGGGAAGACCTTTATTTACGAGGTAATCTGCGCAATCCGTTGCATTTATAAAACCGCCCGCTGCTGCCTTTCTCATATTTTCGGGAAGAGCAGTCATTGTATCGAGCATAGGTATAAATGCAGTTAAACACATTTTAACTGTATCGAATGCATCAAATATAGCTTCTTTATCCTCTTGCATATCCTTGTTATATGCTAAAGGTAAGCCCTTCATCATAGTAAGAAGAGTTGTTAAATCACCGAACACTCTGCCGGATTTACCGCGAATAAGCTCTGTAATATCAGGGTTTTTCTTTTGCGGCATAATTGATGAGCCTGTTGAAAAAGCATCGTCAAGCTCAATAAACTTAAATTCCCATGAGCACCAAAGCACTATCTCTTCTGAAAAACGAGAAAGATGCACCATAAGAATTGATAAAGCAGAAGCCAGCTCCATGCAAAAATCTCTATCAGAAACACCGTCAAGAGAGTTTTGCATTGCTCCGCTAAAGCCTAATGCAGACGCCGTCATTTCGCGGTCTGTATTATAGGTAGTTCCCGCAAGAGCGCAAGAACCCAACGGGCAATAATTCATACGGTTTTTTGCATCAATAAGCCTCTCTTTATCGCGCATAAGCATTTCGGCATAAGCCATTAAATGATGGCCGAAGGTAATTGGCTGAGCGCGTTGAAGATGCGTGTACCCGGGCATAACAGCATAAGCATACTGCTCTGCTTTTTTGCAAAGAACATCAACAAGCTCTGTAAGCTGATTATAGACATCATCGCATTCATGGCGCAGATAAAGCCTTATATCAAGCGCAACCTGGTCATTGCGGCTACGCGCCGTGTGAAGCCTTTTTCCTGCGGCACCGATACGGGAGGTTAACTCGCCCTCAACAAAAGTGTGAATATCCTCAGCATTGGGGTCAATAAGCAAATCACCTGATTCAATTTCCGCCTTGATGCTCTTAAGACCATCAACAATGAGAGCCAAATCCTCGCCGGAAATAATGCCTTGGGCACAAAGCATAGTTGCATGAGCTATGCTTCCGTCAATATCTTCTTTATACATACGGCTGTCAAACTTTATTGATGAGTTGAAATCATTCGTTTTAGGGTCGATTTCTTTTGAAAATCTGCCTTTCCAGAGCTGCATATTTTTATCTCCTAATATTAACAATACGACAAAGGGTTATTTCACCTTTGCCGCAAGTTATTTTTTTATTTTTAATCAGTTGTTTTCTTCTCTCTGCTTATCAAGAAGAGCTTTAACCTTGATTGAAAGACCGAAAAGGTTAATAAAGCCTGCAGAATCCTGCTGATTGTATGCACCGCCGTCATCACCGAAGGATGCAACATTTTCATCATAAAGTGAATATGGTGATGTGATACCTGCATTGATAATGTTTCCTTTATAGAGTTTAAGCTTAACATCACCTGTTACAGTTTCCTGGGTTTTATCAACAAAAGCAGAAAGAGCTTCTCTGAGAGGAGTAAACCAAAGTCCGTTATAAACAACCTCGCCGAACTTCTGAGCTACAAGCTTTTTGTAGTGAGAGGTATCGCGGTCAAGAGTAATCATTTCAAGAAGCTCATGAGCCTTGTAAAGAATTGCTCCGCCGGGAGTTTCATAAACACCACGGCTCTTCATACCAACAAGCCTGTTTTCAACAATATCAAGAAGACCTATACCGTTTGCTCCGCCTATTTCGTTGAGCTTTTCAACGATTGCAAGGGCTTTCATTTCAACGGAGTCAATAGCTGTGGGAACACCCTTTTCAAAATGGATTGTTACATAGGTGGGTTCATCGGGAGCCTGCTCGGGAGAAACGCCCATTTCAAGGAAGCCTTCTTTATTATACATAGGCTCGTTTGCAGGGTCCTCAAGGTCAAGACCCTCATGAGAAAGATGCCAAACGTTTTTATCCTTTGAATAGTTTGTTTCGCGGTTAATTTTAAGAGGAATATTATGAGCTTCTGCGTATTCAATCTCTTCTTCACGGGATTTGATATCCCATTCACGCCAAGGCGCAATAATTGCCATCTCAGGAGCAAAAGCCTTAAGGGTTAATTCAAAACGAACCTGGTCATTACCCTTACCTGTACAACCGTGGCAGATAGCGTCTGCCCCTTCTTTAATTGCGATTTCTGCAAGACCCTTTGCAATGCAGGGGCGAGCATGGGAGGTGCCGAGAAGATACTGCTCATACTCAGCTCCGGCTTTAAGGCAGGGCCAAATGTATTCTTCAACATATTCGTCCTTTAAATCAAGAACATAGAGCTTTGAAGCGCCTGTTGCAATAGCTTTTTCTTCAAGCCCATCGAGCTCTGTGCCCTGACCAACGTCGCCTGAAACAGCGATAACCTCACAATTGTTATAATTCTCTTTGAGCCAAGGGATAATAATTGATGTATCAAGGCCGCCTGAGTATGCGAGAACAACCTTTTTAATGTTTTTCTTATCCATTTCTATTCCTCCGTTTGCGTTTTGCAAAAATATTCATTCGATATGCATAGTTATACACCTTTATGCAACAAAAGTCAACTGTTTTGAAAAATTTGTTTCATTTTTTGCAAATTTTGCCTATTTGCAACAAAACCTCGGAAACATACAGTTTTTTTTGTTGATTTTACCACAGGAAATCTGCCACTCACCACTTTTCAAAAATGAATAATTTATGTATATTATGCATAAAAACTGCATAAATCCATAAAAACACATAGAATTGCTCATTATTGACATAATATATTGTATTATGATATACTTTTGGCGTGAAATGAGTTATCCGAAACAGATTTTCAGGATAGCCTTTTTCATTCTACACTGCATATTTGAGGTGTTAAAATTGAAATTAAACCGAATCACAAATTCCTTTTGGCGATTAGCAGTTGAAAAACGTTTGATTTGCGGAACCTGCAAAACGATAAAAAAGAAATGGCTGAATTTTTGGCACAAGGTTGATATCGCTTTTGCAAAATTAGCCTGGAAAAAAATGAGCAAAACCCTTCCCGTTATACCAAACCAGGTAATGTTCAGAACTTATCAGGATAAATACACCTGCAACCCCAAATACCTTTGCGAACAGTTAATCAAAGAAAATGCAGACTGCAAGCTTGTTTGGGTATGCTCTAAAAAAAGCGGTGACCTGAGCCAATTTCCCCCTGAAGTTACTCTTGTAAAAGCAGGTAAAGCCGAATATTATCAAGCCTTAGCTCAAAGTAAATTCTGGATTGATAACGCTCATAACTTTACTTGGGAAGGCTTTCCCAAAAAGGAAGAGCAAATTCTGATCAACCTTTGGCATGGCTCTATCGGTCTTAAAAGAATAGACCCCGCATCCGATTCAAACGCAAGAAGAAAGCGAGCAGGTAAGCGCTCAAGCAAGGAAACTACCTATTGCATTTCAAACAGCGATTTTGAGGATATGGTTTTCAGAACATCCTATTGGCCTAACACTCCCTTTTTAAGATATGGCCACACAAGAAACGACATTATGTTTGCAGATGAGGAGCAATTAAAAGCAATTAAAGGAAAGGTTTGCTCTGCTTTAAACATTGATATTAACAGCAAAATCTTCTTATATGCTCCAACATTCAGAGATGACCCCAACGCGATTGATTGCTTTAATGTTGACTATATGCGTTTAAAATCTGCTTTAGAAACCCGCTTTGGCGGCAATTGGGTTATTCTTTCGCGTATGCATATGCATACTCAAAAAATGCTTAAGAAAAAATCGCTTATACCCGATTTTGTTATCTCGGCAGATTCTTACGATGATATGCAAGAGCTTGTTGCCGCAACGGATATCGGTATGACGGACTACTCAAGCTGGATTTGTGACTTTGTTCTTACCGGCAGACCGGGATTTCTCTTCACTACCGACAGAAGCTCTTATGTAACAGAGCGCGGTTTTTACTATCCCTTGGAGGATACCCCCTTCCCCATTGCAGAAAACAATGATGATTTAATAGATAACATTTTAAATTTTGATGCAGAAGCCTATGCCGCCAAAAAGAAAACTTATTTAGATGGTTTAGGTTGCACTGAAGATGGCCACGCTGCTGAAAGATTGGCAGAGTTAATCCAAAAAAATATCAAAGGGGAATAAAATGAATAAAGAAGTTTTAAACGATAATGTTTTTCAAGAGGATTTGGAAAATATTGCATCATCACAAATACCCTGGAACAAATTCAACAATAAAAATATTTTAATCACAGGCGCTACAGGGCTTGTAGGGACCGCTTTAACTAAAGCTCTTTGTTGCGTTAACAGAATCCACAACTTAAAAATCGGTATATATCTCTGCGTAAGGAATCCCGAAAAAGCCGGAGAAATTTTCGGCAACCTTATTGAAAGGGAAAACATTACCCTTATCGTTGGCGATATTTGTGACGAAATAAAGACTGACGATAAAATAGATTATATTATCCACACCGCCGCAGTAACTAACTCGAAAATGATGGTTACTCAACCCGTTGAAACCATAATGACTGCTATCAACGGCACCAGAGCAATTCTGGAATTTGCAAAAAAGCAACAGGTTGAAAGCATTATATACTTATCCTCCATGGAAGCCTACGGCAAGCCTGCCGAGGGCAAGGAATATGTAAAGGAAACGGACTACGGTTATATTGATATTCTTAATGTAAGAAGCTGCTATCCGGAAGGAAAAAGAATGTCAGAATGCCTTTGCTCTTGCTATTTTGCAGAATACGGCGTGCCTGTTAAAATCGCCCGTTTGGCTCAGACCTTCGGCGCCGGCATCCCCAAAACGGAAACACGCGTTTTCGCTCAGTTTGCAAAAAGCTTTATAAAAGGCGAGGATATTATCCTTCACACCACCGGGGAATCTTTCGGTAACTACTGCTATACTGCAGAATGCATTACAGCGCTATTCTTCTTGCTTCTCAACGGAGAAAACGGCGAAGCATATAACATCACAAACGAAAACACCAACATTATGATTCGCGATATGGCGCAA
The DNA here is from genome assembly GCA_045604445.1 of Acutalibacteraceae bacterium. Taxonomy (GTDB): domain Bacteria; phylum Bacillota; class Clostridia; order Oscillospirales; family Acutalibacteraceae; genus DTU089. The sequence continues at coordinate 2,691 of JAZUOA010000041.1, read as the reverse complement.
ATGATTGCAGATATGAGTGGCGGTAAAATCAAACTTATTTTTGATATTCCCGAGGATGCTCTTAAATACGGTTATGCCCCTGCAGTTAAAATGCGTTTATGCGGTGAAAAGCTTGAAAAATTAGGCTGGAAAGCCCAAATAGATTTGCCTGAAATGTATAAAAGGTTAATCGAAAGCATGAAAAACACAAATAACTTCTGATAAAAAATGCTTCCCGAGCAACAAACTCAGGAAGCGTTTTTTTATTTTATCGTTTTATCAGCTTTTTGCTTATTAAATTTCCGGCAACCATTATTACAAAAGTGAAAATAACATTTAAGGCTATAGTCAGCGCAAACCTCAGCGGAGTTTCAAGGTCTGTAATTTTATATTGAACAATATATATTGCCGCAAGCTGAGTTAAATAAATCGGCAATGATATTTTTCCTAAAAAAGCAAAGAATCTATTGTTGAAAAAACCTGACCCATAGGTAACACCGGAAAAAGCTATAACAACCAAAAAGAATAAAAGAACCAGAATATAAACCTCATATTTTTTTGAAAACGTTATAAGAACATAAAGAGTAGTGATAGCAAAGCACAAAGCCTCTGCAACAGTTAAAATCACCTTTTTCTTTTTTGAAAATTCCTTTTTGGAAAGGTATCGGGATAATTCAAAAGCAGTTGTACCTAAGGATATTTCAACAATTGCTCTAAGCAACGATTTATAGCAAATCCCTACCCAAGTCATAACGCCTGTAAGGGCTTTAGTTGTATAAATCAAATAGCCTATAACAAGCAACGAACCAAGAGGAACAAAAAACCTTGTAAAGCTATAGTAATATTTTCTGCAAACGGGATAAACAATCGCCATGGCAATAAGCATACAAGAAATATACCATTCTATATGATTAGGGCTTGTATAATTTATTCCCGACATTTGCACCAAAAACATTGCAGGTATGCTTTCAACTGCTTTAATCGCAATTTCTAACAAAGAAAACTCTTTACAAGCAACGTAAATTATAAAGGTTAAAACAAATGCTACAATATGTTGGGGAAACACCGATAAATATTTGCGTTTCATAAAGCCAAGAGCTTCTGTAGGCGAAAATCTGTTTTCTTTTCCGGGATTCAGCTTGCGAGCCTTATAAATAGATTTTGCCATAAGAAAACCGGAAACAAGAAAGAAAAATTCTACGCCCATCGCGCCGTGGGGGAACATCGCAAAATCTATTCTATCCAGAGAGGGCTCTCCCACAAGATATTTTTGAATATGAAACATTAAAACATAAACGCAAAAAATAAACCGCAACAATTCAATTTTACCGTTTTTAACCTGCTTATTATTTATAGCGGACATCAACATTCCCCTTTTCTATAATAATTATACCAACATTCGCATTTTATCATTCATATAAATAGTTGTCAAATTCCAAAACATTGAAAATCAAAATAACCTTATTTTTCACTGTTTAAGGGGTTCCTGCCGGATTAACACCTGCAGGAACCCCTTGCTTTAAATTGTTTTATTCGCTTTGCGTTTTTACATACCCTTTACGGATTCTATCAGATTATTTTACCATTCTTCTGATTCCGAATGTATCGAGTGCGTCAATAACGCCATCGGCATCCTGGTCATTTGCAATGAAGAAATAGTTATGTTCTTCCTCGTAGAAGTCATCACCAAGGTTTACAGAAACTGAAATTTCGTAGTCCTCCATTGTAACCTTACCGTCACCGTTAACATCACCCATAACAATGTAAAGCTTATAATCAATGATTTCGCCTGTGCTCTTGAGAATAGCTCTCATTGTTGAGCCTGTTCCGACAAACTCTTCGCCGGCAAGCTCTGCACCTGTATAATCCTTGAATTCAAAGATTACCTCATCGGCATTATAGCCGCTGTTCTGAAGAACATCCTCAATAATGCTGTCAACAGTTGTTTCAGGGTCAACAACCTCTTGCTCGTAACCCTTAGTTGCATCAAGCTCTGTTCTGAGGTTCCTAAGCTCCTCAGTAGCCTTGTCAACAACATCCTGCTGATCCTCAAGGAGGTCTTTTCTGAGACCTGCATCGATATTATTAACGGCTTCTTTATATGCTTCAAAGGCTTCCTCATCATAAATGGGATTGCCGTTACCGTCATCATTTACAAGCTTATCTGCCTCATCCTTAGCGGTATTGTAATCGCTATAATCTGCAAATTTCTCAGCATTTGTTGCGGCATCTTTAAGACCGTTAATAACATCAGTTACTGCCTGCTGTTCGCTTGCAGGAAGGTCTTTGTTAAGAGCATCTGCTGCATCAAGTGCATCCTGAGCTGCTTTAACTGACTCATCTGTATATGTTCCTTCAGGAGCATCTACAATCTTCTGTGCTTCCTGATAAGCCTCGTCATAACCGCTGTAATCAGCCTTGAACTCTGCATTTGTTGCGGCATTTGTAAGGTCTTCAATTACCTTATCAATTGCTGCATCATTTTCATCGTTCTTTTCAAGGTCTTTATCAAGAGCTTCTGCTGCATCAAGTGCATCCTGAGCTTTCTTTACACTTTCTTCTGTGTATATGCCTTCAGGAGCATCTACAATTTTCTGTGCTTCGTTGATTGCTTCATCAAGACCGCTGTAGTCAGCTTTCTCTTTAGCATTTGTTGCGGCATCTTTAAGACCGTTAATAACATCAGTTACTGCCTGCTGTTCGCTTGCAGGA
>JAZUOA010000040.1:0-21627 GCA_045604445.1 Acutalibacteraceae bacterium | reverse complement strand
CCCACAGAACGACATGGCTACGATCCGACTTTTAAGTCTTTCGTTAGGAATAACGATAAGGCTGTCAACATGCTGAGCAAGCTCTGCGATACCTGCTTCTGCCTGCTGCATTCTTCTCTTACCTTCAAAAGCAAAAGGCTTTGTTACGATACCAACTGTGAGAATACCGTTGCTTTTTGCAATTTCTGCAATAGCGGGAGCTGCACCTGTACCTGTGCCACCGCCCATACCTGCAGTAATAAACACCATATTTGCGCCATTAAGAGCATCAACAATAGCATCTCTGCTCTCTTCAGCTGCTTTAAGACCCATTTCGGGGCGAGCACCCGCGCCACGACCACCTGTAACTTTTTCACCAATCTGGATTTTATGGGTTGCCTTTGAGAATGTAAGAACTTGCTTATCAGTGTTGATAGCAATAAACTCAACACCCTGCAAGCCAGAACTAACCATACGGTTGATAGCGTTTCCGCCGCCACCGCCTACACCTATAACCTTTATCTGAGTAACGTCTTCAAACTCGTTTGCAATTTCGAAGTTCATTTTTCTTCCTCCTAATACTATACGCAGTGCGACAGGATAACCATTGACACACTACACTATTATACATCTTTTAGATATTAACACAGAATTTGTCTAATAGCAAGTTTTTTTATAAATTTTTTTATCAAAAATAATGAATATCATTACCAAAAACCAAAATTTATTGATTTCAACTCAATTTTCTGCTTTCGAAGTTGTTTCGGTTTTGGTTTTATCTTTCTGAGCCGGTTTTTTCACGGATTCTGTAGTTTCTTCTGTTGCGGTAAAAATAATTCTTTCACCGTTTGTTAAGTCAACCTCCCCTGTTGCATGGGAATTATTTTCATCTTCTGCCTTAACAACTGCCTTTGCTCTGCTCATTTTGCGAACAACATCCTCAACTGAACCTACATTTAACGTAATCCTGTTATCATAAATAACCTTGATATCTTTTGTATTCTTAAGGTTAACCTCACTAATCCGTTCGATTCCCGATTCTTCAACTGCACCTAAAACCGCTGAAAGTGTCTCAAATTTTTCTGCTTTGCTAATTTGCAACTCGCTTCCCTCTTCTGCGGATTTTACCGACACACCTGACACTAAAACAATACTCTCACTAAGCAAAGTGGCATTTTTATTTAAAACCTTACAATCCTCGTCAATGAGTATGTACCTTGTTCCGGATGCTATTGCTGCAAACTCCTTCGAGGCTTCAACATTGATTATAACGCTATTGGGAAACTTCTGCTTTATTTCAACATTTTTTGTATAAGGCAAAGCTTCTTCAATGTTTTTTTCAACTTCATCTGTGTTTATAAGATAAAGCGCATCGCCTTCTGCTATTCCGCTTTTTTCAATAATCATTGAATCCGGGTATTGGGATTCCCCTTCAACAGTTATTGTTTTAACATTAAACAAAAAAGCTACCATCAAAACCGCACAAGTAACTACGGCAACAATAACCGCTGCAACCGTCAATAAAAACTTCCTTATCTTTTTTTTGCGGATTCTCTTCTGCTTATTTATTTTGCGGACCTCATCCCGGGAAAGTTGAGGTTGTTGTTTTTTAGGAGGCTTTATAACTGTTTTACCTCTTTTTATTTTACGGTTATCGCTATCCATATCAGAATACCTTTCTTTTAATATCTGCATTTAAAGAGCAAAGGTTTTCTTCAAAATCCTCATACCCTCTGTCAATATACATTATATTTTTCACGGTAGTTTCTCCTATGGCACAAAGCCCTGCCAAAACAAGCGCTGCACCGCCCCTTAAATCCGGTGAAACAACCTCTGCGCCATAAAGCCTCTCAACACCCTCAACAACGGCAACTCTGCCCTCAGTGCGAATTTTTGCACCCATCCTTAAAAGCTCAGGAATATGTTTAAATCGGCTTTCAAAAATATTTTCAACTATCACACCTGTGCCATTTGCAACGGCAGCAAGAGTTGTAAATGGTGCCTGCGCATCAGTTGGGAACCCCGGATATGGTTGAGTTACTATTTTATCTATTCTCTTTAATCTGTTAGGTGCTTTAAGCCGTATAGTTTTACACCTGATGCTTATGTCGCATCCGGACTCTTCCAAAAGCGGTAAAACAGAATTCAGATGAGCAGGATTGGTGTTTTCTAAAGAAACATCTCCGCCTGTTACTGCACCGGCTAAAAGATAGGTGGTACACGCAATCCTGTCGCATATAACAGAATGCTCGCAGGCAGTTAATTGTTCTTTTCCGTTAACGGTAATAATGCTTTCGCCCGCTCCCGAAATATCTGCACCGCATTTATTTAAAAAATCGCATAAATCAATAATTTCAGGCTCGCGCGCCGCATTAACTATTATTGTTGTTCCTGAAGCAGTTGCAGCCGCCAAAATCGCATTCTCAGTTGCTCCAACGCTGGGGAAAGAAAAAGTAATTTTTTTACCTTTAAGCTTATTAGGAACGCTACAATTCAAGCGACCGTGGTCTTCCTCGACCTTAACACCCAAGCGCTTTACCGCATAAAGATGCAAATCAATAGGTCTTAACCCTATTTCGCAACCGCCCGGGGCAGAAATAACCGCTTTTTTCAGCCTGCCGATTATGGCTCCCAGAAAAATAACAGATGAACGCATTTCTCGCATAAGGCCTTCAGGAATTTCAAATCCATTGGCAGATGTGCTGTCAACAGTAATTGTGTTACCGACCCTTTGCACCTTGCAACCAAGGCTTTTCAATATCCTTACCGTGCCATCTGTATCAGAAAGCTTAGGGCAATTATGTATAACAGATTTTCCACCCACAAGATACGTTGCGGCAAGAATAGGTAACACACTGTTTTTTGAACCTTGAACACGGAGACTTCCGCATAAGCGGCGGCCACCGCCTATTATGAAAGCAGACATATTCTTCTCTCCTTTCAGAGAATAACCTTACGGTTTATAATATGTTGCTTCCTTTTTTTTGTTAATTATTTTATAAGACCTACAACAATATTGCAAATTTGGGAAGCCGCATCCAAAATTGCCATTTTTTTGGCATTTTCGCCGATTTCCTTTAATTTTGCTTTATCTGAAAGAAGTGTATCAATTTTTTCACCGAGAATTTTGCCGTTAAGATCTTTTTCTTCAATAATAACTGCCGCACCGTTATTAACAAGTGCCATTGCATTATGGAATTGATGATTTTCTGTAACATTAGGTGACGGAATAAGTATTGACGGCTTACCCAAAGCCTCAAACTCCGAAAGAGATGATGCACCCGCGCGACAAATTACAAGATCCGCTGCCGAAAGGCATCTATCCATATCATTTATATACGTTCTGATTTGAATATTAGGCGCCTGAACATCAACGCCTTGTTCTTTCAAGCTATCAGACACCCATGTTCCGTATCTACCCGTTGAAACGAGGAAATTATACCTTGTGTCATTTTTATGAGAAACAATAACCTCAACAATAGCTTTATTGATTTCTCTCGCGCCTAAAGAACCGCCCATGCAAAGAATTATGGGATTTTCATCAAAGCCCAACTCTGTTCTGGAAAAATCGCCATCAGCCTCTAAAAGCTCACCTCTCACAGGAAGACCTGTTATAATAGGTTCATTTTTGCATTTCAAATGTTGCTTTGCCGCTTCAACTGTAAGCATTACAGCATCAACTTTTTCAGAAAGAGCTTTGTTTGTTACACCCGGATAAGCATTCTGCTCATGAATAGCTGTGGGAATACCCATTTTTGCCGCCATTCTGATAACCGGGCCACTTACATATCCGCCGAAACCTATTGCAACATCGGGTTTAAATTCATTTATAATTTTTTTGACTGCACCTGAAGATTTAAGCAACCGTGTAACTGTTTTAACATTCGCTTTTATATCCGCAGGCGAAAAACCTCTTTTAAAGCCTGAAATTTCAATTGTTTTCAGAGGATATCCTGCCGCAGGAACAATTTCCGCCTCTATTCTGTCGGCAGTACCCACAAAGCAAATATCAGCATCGGGATACTGTTTTTTTATTTCGCCTGCAACCGCAAGCGCAGGATTAACATGGCCACCTGTTCCACCTGCCGCAATCAAAACTTTCATAACAATACCTCCTGAAAAACAACTAACTTTTACTTTTACTTTTTCTTTTTCATCTTTTTTTCTACACCTAAAGAATAAACCTTAGGTAAATCCGCCTGGCGAGATATACCTAAAACCACGCCAATCTCCGCTAAGGTCATAACTACTGCCGTACCACCGTAGCTAAAAAGCGGAAGGCTTATACCGGTATTTGGAATCAAATCAGTAATAACTGCAAGATTTATTGCAACCTGCAAACCGATATGAACCATTATACCCATACCTAAAAGCGTACCAAAACGATTTTTCGCCTTTAGCGCTATATACATTCCCCTACCTATAAGCAGAGCAAAAAGAACAATTATTATAATGCATCCTATAAAGCCTAACTCTTCACCGACAATTGTAAATATAAAGTCAGTATGAGGCTCTGAAACGAAGGAATATTTTTGCTTTGACCCATCAATACCCAATCCAAAAAGACCACCTGAGCCTAAAGCATAAAGTCCGTTATCCGTTTGCCAGGTATCACCCTCACCATCAAAAAATGTTGCTAAACGGGCTATCATATAATCCTGCAAAGGAAGCTTTTTATAAAAATTCTTAACAATAAGAAACAAACCTACAACTGATATGCCGCCCGCTATAAACCACTTTTTATCAGCTTCGCCTAACCAGAGCATAAAAATACCGATTGCAACGATAATTATCGCACCTGACAGATGGCTTCCTGCAAAAACAGTTATAGCTGACAGGGCTATAACCGCCCCATATTTAATAGTTGTTACCGTAGATTCGGTAAGATTCAATTTACCTGCAGTAATTAAAGATATGACTCCTGCAAAATTTGTTTTAGACTGCCTTTTGCTAAGCATTTTTTTATGGTCGAAGCTTAAACCGTTAGCACAAAAAAGCACAACCGCAAATTTTGTTATTTCTGATGGTTGGAAAAATCCTAAACGGCGATTGATACCTCCTGCACCGCCTTCGGAAATACCCAATGCAATTGCACCGATAACAAGAGCAAGAGAAAATAACCAAATAGGCATAGAAAACATTCTTAGCTTATCGTAATTAACCTTTGATGCAAAAATCATTATAACCGCGCCTATAATCATAAAAATAGCTTGATTTTTAAAATAGGTATAGCCATTTTCATAGTCGCGATAGCTTTCAGGATAGCTGGCCGAAAGGAGCATAACAAGACCTACACATGCAACAATCGCCGTAATAACAAGCATCGGCACATCCAGCTGACTTTTTATAAACAAGCCATCCCAAAAATTTCTCCAAATATCAGCTATGGGATTATCGGATTGAACCGATTTACCTGTTTTTGCATTGTTATCCATTGCAATACTCCTTTCTGAATTTTTTCAGAATTATTTTAAGTTGCCGAAATACACAAGTAAAACTGCAATTAAACCGCCTAAAAGATTAACTACGGTAAACACCTTTACTATTTTAACCTCTTTCCATCCGCACATTTCAAAATGGTGATGAATGGGTGCCATTTTAAATATACGCTTACCGTGAGTAAGCTTGAAATAACCAATCTGAATAATATCGGAACCAAATTCCGCAACGTATATAATACCAATTAAAATAATAATTATAGGGCAATCAACTGCGTAAGCAAAAGCAACAATTAAACCACCCAAAAACATTGAGCCTAAATCCCCCATCATAACCTTTGCGGGATGCCAGTTCCAAATGAGATAACCTATTAAACCACCTGCAAGCGCAGAAGCAAGAAGGCTTATTCCCAAACAGTTTCTTAACGCGGCAACTGCAATAAAGCTGATTGCTGCAGTAAGAGTAACAGAGCCGCAAAGTCCATCAAGACCATCGGTAAAATTAACTGCATTAGTTGTGCAATAAATCGTAGCAATTCCAATAACCCAGAAAAATATTTTAGTTTCAACTATACCAATAAAAGGTATGAACATACTGCCTGTTGGGTCATTTATGTAAAGAGTAAGAAGATAGCCAACCATTAAAATAATCTGTAAAACCGTTTTTTGCTTAATAGTAAGTCCCAAGTTACGTTTTTTAACTACCTTAATATAATCATCAAGGAAGCCTATAAAAGCAAAACCTAATGCCATTATAAGACCGCCCCAAATTTTTATACGCATCGAATTTGCAAGTATATCATTTGTTTCAATTATTTTTCCGCCTAAAATTTTATCGATGATAACAACAACAGCGAAAGCGACAACCGTGCCGATAATAAAAAGTATTCCACCCATTGTAGGAGTACCCTGTTTATTTTTGTGCCATTTAGGGCCTATATCAAGAATTGTTTGACCAAATTTCAGTTTATGAAGAAAGGGTATCACCACATAACCAAGCCCAAAGGATATTGCAAAAGCAATAACCGCAGCCAACATACACGCAACTATAATATTCATACTTCCCACTCCTTATATAATGCTGTGAAGATTTCTTCCATTTTCATACCTCTGCTACCTTTAAAAAGAACAGTATCGCCTGCTTTCAAAAGGCTTTTGAGGTAGCTTGTTAACTCTGTTTTATCATTAAAGCTTTTTGCTTTACCACCGGCTTTTGAAAACGCTTGAGCAGTATTTTCAGTTTCTTTGCCGTAAGTTAAAACAATATCGCAACATGTTTCACCGGCTTTTAAACCAACTTTTTCATGAGCCTCTTTGCTGTAATCGCCTAATTCCAACATATCACCCAAAACAGCAATGCTTCGATTCTTTTTAAGAGTTTTCAGCGTTTCAAGCGCCGCGCACATACTATCAAGGTTAGCATTGTAGCAATCTTCAATAAAAACAATGTCTTTTACTGTTTTTATTTTTTGCCTCATTCCTTCAGCCTCAAAGCTTTTCAAGCCTTTAGCAGTTTCCTGCAGGCTATAACCTAAAACAACACCCACACACATAGCGCACAAGGCATTATAAACATTATGAATACCAACTGCGGGAACAAAAGCCTCTGTTTTTTCACCATTAAAAGCTGCAGTAAAGTAACTGCCTTCGCTACCGGAAACGATATTCTCCGCTCTCATATCGTTATGATTTTCAAGCCCGAAACGAATGATTTTGTAATCACTATTGCTATATGCCGAAAGCAATTCATTATCACCGTTTATTATTAACGGCGAACCTTTTTTCATACCATCAAGAATTTCACACTTAGCTTTTAAAATGCCCTCGCGAGAACCTAAATTTTCAATATGAGCAGTGCCGACATTTGTAATAACGCCTACATCCGGTAAAACAGTTTTTGAAAGATTTGATATTTCACCAAAATGGTTCATCCCCATTTCAATAACCGCAGCCTGATGCTCCTCATTCAAGCAAAACAGCGTTTTAGGAACTCCTATTTCATTATTTAGATTACCTGCGGTGCGTAAGGTATTATATTTCTCATTGACAACAGAATAAATCATACCTTTGCTTGTGGTTTTACCGACGCTACCTGTTAAAGCAACAAAAGGAATATCAAAGCTTTTTCTGTATTCTCTTGCAATATCTAAAAGCGCTTTACCTGTATCATTAACAACGAAAACATTTTCTTCATTACCCTCATAGCGACTGCACACAACTGCCGCCGCGCCCTTTTGAAGAACATCTGCAACAAAATCGTTTGCATCAAATCTTTCACCTACCAAAGCAATGAAAAGCGTTTTTTCATCAATTTCTCTGCTATCGGTAGAGATTTTTTCAATATAGCCCTCAATTTGCGCATCAACTCCGCACCAAGCAGCAATATCTCGCAATAGGATTTTTTTCATTAAAATCACCCGAATTATTTATTGAGTATATTTGCAACAACCTCGCGTTCATCGTAATGGACGCGTTCTTTGCCTATTACCTGATATGTTTCATGCCCCTTACCTGCAAGAAGAATAGAATCATCCGCTTCGGCAATGCTTATGGCTTTAGCAATCGCATCGCTTCTATCGGTAACAACAATAATTTCTGCATTACCGATTTTCGTTCCCTCAAGAATATCTTTAATTATCTCTTCGGGAATTTCAGTCCTCGGATTATCTGTTGTTATAACAACAACATCGGAAAGCCGGGCAGCTATAGAACCCATTTTAGGACGTTTTGTTTTATCGCGGTCACCGCCACAACCAAAAAGGGTTATCACCCTCCCCTTTGTAAAGCCTCGAACTGCGTTTATAGCTTTTTCCAAGCCATCAGGACTATGGGCATAGTCTATTATAACACTAAAATCTGTATTTGTCTTTAAAACTTCTAATCTTCCGCTTACGCTTCCTGCATTTTTTATAGCTTGCGCTACATCTTTATCGGCATAGCCCAACATTCTTACTGCAGAAATCGCCGCGAGAGAATTATAAACCGAAAAATCACCCGGAATATGGAATATTATTCTTTCTTCAGCAAGGTCATATTCTACCCTATCTGAATAAAGCGAAATATTATTTGCTTTAAAATCGGAGAAATTATTAACAGAATAGTAGTAAAAAGGAACTGAAATTCCTTCTCTCATATATGAAGATGCCTCATCATCACCATTCAAAACAGCAACATCACAATTAAGGAAAAGCTCTTTTTTGCATTTCCTATACTCTTCAATAGTTCCATGGTAATCCAAATGGTCTTGAGTAAGATTTGTGAACACGCCAACATCAAAATGAATACCTGCAAGCCTTTTCTGGTGAAATGCCTGAGAAGATGTTTCCATCACACAAAATCTTATCCCATCATCTACCATAAGCTTAAATAGCTTGTGCATATCATATGGGTCGGGTGTTGTAAGCTCTGTATGAAAGCTTTTTTCCCCAACCATATTTTTTACAGTTCCTATTAAACCGCTTTCAACGCCTAATTCCTTTAAAATATCTTTAATTACAAAAGCAGTTGTAGTTTTTCCATTTGTGCCTGTAATACCAACAACCTTGAGCTTATCAACGCTTCTGCCAAAAAGGTTTTTGCACATAAGCGCATAGGCTTGCCTTGTGTTATCTACAACAACCTGATTTTTCAAGCCTAAATCCCTTTCGGTAATCACTACTGCAGCACCTGCTTCAAGCATAGCTTCTGCCACGGTATGCCCATCAAACCTGGCGCCTTTAACACAAACAAAAGCACAGCCATTTGAAACATTACCGCTTTTATCAGTAACATCCGTTATTTCTGTATCAATAATAGGAGATAGAAAATTTACATCCTCTAAAAGCATTGATAATTTCATTTTAAAACCTCCATCAGTCGTCTTGAACGCCTGTATTTGTTTTAAAGTTTACTGTTATAGTTGTTCCTAATTCAGCTTTAGTACCCTTTGCTACACTTTGAGAATATGATACAACACCATCATACTCAGAAGGGCCCGTAATCCTGATATTAAAGCCCGAATTTATAGCTCTTTTATTTGCTTCGCTTACACTTAAGCCTGTAAGCTCAGGAACAGCAGCCGTTGTGCTCTTTCCATCCTTATCTGTATAAAGAATAACTACTCCTTCCGCAGGGATGCTTTGACCTTGCGCAGGGAATTGAGAAATAACATTGTCACCTTCACCAACCACCCTTGCGGTAAAATCTTTATTTTCAAGAGCTTTTCTTGCTTCCGAAACCGAAAGACCTTTAACTTCAGGAGTTGTTTGGTCAAGTTTTGCCAACTGTTCTGCAGTATAAACAGGCTCAACATTCATATATCTTAAGGTTTGTTCAATAACCGCACCTGCAACAGGAGCCGCTATAGCACCACCACCGTGATTATAAACCTGGGGTTCATCAATAACAATAAGAACTGCTATTTCAGGGTCATCTGCAGGGGCACAGCCAACGAATGAAGCTATATACTCACCATCAACAGTAAGCTTTTCTGACGTACCTGTTTTGCCCGCAACCCTATAACCATCCACGCGAGCATTTCTACCGGTACCGCTATCGTCACCAACAACCTGCTCCATCATAGAAAGAACTTTCTGAGCAGTTGATTCAGAAACAACCTGCCTTTTAACCTTTACATCTTTCTCGTAAACTGTGTTACCGTTTGAATCCACTTGCTTTGCAACAACATATGGCTCCATAAGCTTGCCACCGTTTGCAAGGCAAGAAACCGCAGTAATCATCTGAATAGCGCTTACCTGGAAGGATTGGCCGAATGATTCTGACGAAAGCTGGGGTAAGCCCATAGTGGCATATGAATGGTATGTAACACCTTCAACAGGGGTTGCTTCGCCCGGTAAATCAATTCCCGTTTCCTCAGAAAAACCAAACGCTTCAAAATATTTTAAAAATCTTTCAGTTCCCAGCTTCTGACCAACCGTAATAAAATAAGGGTTGCATGATTTCATTAAAGCGCGGGTCATATTAACTGTTCCGTGACCATCATGATCATGGCAATGAACGCGATTATCGGCAACCTGAATAGAGCCTGTGCAGGTATTGGTAAATTCCATATCCACAACGCCTTCCTCGAGGCCGGCAGCAGCTACAAATATTTTAAATACCGAACCGGGTTCATAAGTATCACTTATAGCTTTGTTTCGCCACATATTATAAACCGCTGCATTGTAAGCTAAAGAATATTTTTCAGGATCTTTTTCTTTTGCCAACTCTTTAAGAATCTTTTTATTTGTAATAACTGCAGAGTTATTAAGGTCATAATCAGGCATTGTAGCCATTGCAAGCACCGCACCGGTATCAACATCCATAACAATACCGTAAGCTGATGCCGCTTTGTTAACGGTAACAGCTTCAGAAAGACCTTTTTCGAGATAATGCTGAACAGTTTTATCAATAGTCAAAACAAGGTTTGTTCCGTTAACACCCGGAAATGTTTCATTATAATTTGATTTAATAATATTACCTGTTGCATCTCTTGCGGTTATGGTTCTTCCGGGAACACCTGTAAGAACATCATCATACTGAAGCTCTAAGCCCGATCTACCGGTATCGTCTGATTTAATTGCACCTATTACGCTTGAAGCAAAATTGCTATAGGGATAATACCTTGTTGTATCATCGTTAACTACAACAATATCGTAATAATCGGGTTTTCCGTCAGTATATTCGCCATCAATAAATTCTTCTATTTTTTCTTTTGTTTCGAAATCCAGCTCACCCTTGATTTCAACATAGCCGATAGATTTATCCTTTATTTTATTATATATCTTTTCTTCTGTGAGTTTTTCATCACCTATTATTTCTGCCAAGCCTGTTGAAATTTTCTTTCTCATCTCATCGTTTTTTATTTTCGAGGGATTCACAAACACAAGCCATGCATCGGCACTTTCTGCCAAAACCTCCATATTGGAATCATAAATAATCCCTCTTGCTGCAGGAGTTTGAGTATCGCTAAGCTGACGACCTTCTGCCTTCAGGCGGTATTCATCTGCTTTAACAATTTGGATATAAGCAAGCTTGCCGCAATCAGCAACAAGCAACGCCAAAAGAGCAAGCATTGCACCGAAACACCTTAATTTAAAGGACTTATTCATTTTAGCCATACACTCATCCCTTTACCTATTTTTATAAAAAACTTAAATCCTAATAATTAACAAAATGAGAGTCAAGAATTCTCAACTCTCATAAAACTATATTTTTATTCAAAAAATATATGCAAGCAGGTCTGTTATTTTTTGTGATAAGTTATCTGCTTTTTCTATATCCTTATCACCCGAAACAACAACTTTATCACCATCTGAGAGGTCTATATATGTAACCTGATAGCTTTCTGCCTTAATCATACCATGCTTTTCAGCATATTTCTCTATTTTTTCCGATGAAAGCATAGAATTAAGCTCAGAATTAAGCCTGACTGTTTCGCTTTGTTCATTAGCAATCTTAACATTCATATTTGCAATTTGGTGATCAAGGTCGTTGCATTGCGCCCTCATAACCAAAAGCACCACCGCGCAAAGCATCATCAAAACAAAAAATGCCGCACCCTGTTTAACAAATGCGTTAACTGCTACTGTTTTCGCATTTCTTTCAACTTCTCTGTTTATGCCTGTGCCTTTTACGGTAACAGGCTTTTTTTGCGGAGCAGGCTTTCTTACAGGCTCTGCCGCCTCTGAAGGCGCAAAATATTTAACTGCTGCATCTAAATCATAAGTTGAAAAATCAAATGCTTCTGAACCCATATTGTAAGCCATATTATCCTCCTGAAATTTATACTATCTATATTTTTGTTGCAGTTCTCAATTTAGCACTGCGACTTCTGTTATTTTCGCTAACCTCTCCGCCTGACGCTTTAACGCCGGAGGATTTAACAATCGCTTTAGGTCTGTTTCCACAGACACAAACAGGAAAATCCTTAGGACAAGTACAACCCTGTTTTAATGTTTTGAAATAATCTTTAACTATTCTATCCTCCAAAGAATGGAAGGTTATAATCGAAAGAACGCCATCTTCTCCCAAGCAATCAAACATATCAGGCAAGGTGTTTTCTAAAACATCCAGCTCACCATTAACCTCTATCCTTATTGCTTGAAAGGTTTTCCTTGCAGGATGACCATTACGTTTATATTTTGCAGGAACTGCCGACGAAATAATATCTGCCAGCTGCAAAGTTGTTTCAATAGGTGCTTTTTCCCGAGCCTTCACAATTGCCGAAGCAATTGAACCCGCAAACTTTTCTTCACCGTATCTATCAATAACTCTGAAAAGCTCTTTTTGCGAATACTCATTAACTATCTGCATGGCGCTTACACCTGATTGACTCATTCTCATATCCAACGGAGCATCTCTATGATAAGAGAAACCGCGTTCTGCAGTATCAAGCTGATGAGAGCTTACACCTAAATCCGCTACGATTCCATCAACCTTCAAAATTCCCATTTCAGCCAAAACTGTTTTTATTTGAGAAAAGTTGCTATGAACAACTGTTACTCTGGAATCTGATTTGAATCTTTCCGAAACAACTGCTATTGCATCAGGATCCTGATCAAAAAGAATCATTCTACCCTTTTCATTTAAATTACTGAGTATAGCAGCCGAATGACCACCACCGCCTGCCGTGCAATCAACATACACGCCATCAGGCTTTATGTTTAATGAATCAACAGATTCTTTCAACAATACAGATATATGATTAAACTCCATACCGCTCACCTATCAGAACGAAATACCCATATCGCAGAAATCAACATCTTCCATATCACCGTATTCCTTCTGCCAACCATCTACAGACCAAATTTCAACATGGTTGAAAGTACTCACAATAACAAGCTTATCAGTAATGCCTGCAAACTCCTTAAGCTCTTTATCCAAAGTAAAACGACCGCTTACATCAACTTTACCGGGCACAAAACTTGTAACAAACTTTCTGGCTTTGCGGCGACCCTCTTCATCAGGAGTAAATTTAGGCTTAACCGAGCGACAAAGCTGCTTCCAACTTTCCTCAGAGTAAGCATAGAGGCATTTATTTGCGCTGTTTGATGGGCTTTTCATAATGCGAACAACGGTATTATTCGGCAACTCATCACGGAGCTCAGAAGGGATAATAAAGCGGTTATTTTTATCAATCGCTCTTTCGTACTTACCGGCAGCTATATCATAGTTGCCATCAAAGATTGCATCTAAAGAATCCACTTCTTACACCCCTTTCGTAAAGATAAATTAAGTTTCTCAAACTTATTTGCGCCTATTTGCACCTATTTAAGCCTAAAACACATACCTATTATACTAACTCATCCTGCATTTGTCAATGTTTTTCACAATAAAAACAGGCAGTTTTGAGAATTTTTTCTCAAAACTGCCTAACAAGCATAAAATATTCAATTTCCTGCTATATTCTCAATAGTTTTCAATGCATCATTCAGAATTTTTCCGCCTTGTTCAAAAGGTATTTTATCATTTTTAAAAGCAAAGCTCACAAAACCCTTTCCGTTTTTCACAACAAAAATGATTTCACTTGAACTCCGCATTTTCAAAGGCTCTATTACTTCAACCTCAGAAAAAGCACCCACGCCTTTCCAATATAGCTGATCAAAATTATACGATGAAAATTCGCCCATCACCTCATTGGCACAACCATATGTAAGCGCAAGCCGCTTCGAATATTTCTGATTCCAAAGACCGGCACAGTACATATAAGCCGAATCGCACAAGCATGGTGGTATTTTAGCTTGCAGATAATCATTATAAAAAACATTAAACGAGCTTGTAAGGCGTTTATAAATCTCACTATGGAAAGCTTCCACCTTACCCTCAGGCGTATTATCCGTATTCTTTTTTTTCTTCAGCGCAACGGTTACAACACCATCAAAAGCACCCAATTGATATTCCGAAAAATCATCAAAGAAAACTCTGCTGTTACTTACAACATTAAGCTTTTTGTACTTGCGTTTACCGGAAAGTGCATTATCAAGAGCATTATAAAACCCATATGCTACAACTGAAGAAACATCCATATTCTTATCTTTGCAAAACTCTTTAAGCAACGAAATAGTTTCTCCTGTTATTTCCGCCGTCAAAATCGTTTCCTTGCTTTTTTCTTCAATATACTTAGCTCTTGCCGATTTAAAATCTTCTGCTGTAAAAGCGCGAGGCTTTTTCTGCCAACCAACCTCTAAATCTGATGCCAGCCTTTCTATTACAGGCGATTTCACATTTGAAGGCAAGGAAAAGTTATCGCTGAATAATTGGACAGCAAAAGGCTGCGATGACACTTTTTTCTTTTCGTAAAAGGATATTAACTCACCTGCCAACAAAGCAAGAGAACGCCCATCGCAAACAGCGGTATGACCTAAGATAAGTAACAGATTTTCATTTATAACATAAAACGAAAACAATCTTTCTGAAAAGAAAAGAGCGCTGTCAACAAGAGATTTTATAACTACCTTCTCTTCTCCTTGCAAAAACTCAACTGCAGGCCCTGTTTTATTTTCTGCAACAAAAGCCTCTCCATCTTCACAAAGCTCAACGCTTGATGATAAAACAGGATTAGAAACAAAAAGCATTTTCAACGCTTTTAAAAATTGACTCTCATCAAATCCTTTTTCATACTTTGCAGAAAAGCCTATGCAATTATCAAACTCAAACAGGCGGTTTCTTGTAAGAAAAAGCTTTATTTTCTCAGCCATTTTTCACCTCTGGCGATTCCTCGTCCGCACCACGCGTTATTTTTTCAATAAGCGATTGCTTAATCCCCCACAACTTACCGGAAAAATCAACGTAATATTTATGAGGGTTCTCAAAACGAACCACTTCTTCCCAAAGAGAAGACACCTGCTCTTTGCAATAGGCTCTCACAGAATCCAAATCAGGACATGAATACACACATTCACCCTTTTTAAAAACAGGCACAAGAAGCTCTCTCGCAACAAAATTATCAACATTCTTTCTTTTCCATGTGAAATCAGGATCAAAGAGAGAATAGGTTTTCTCATTACTCAAATCTTCATTTTCGAGAGTCAGCACATCTGCTATTGCCTTGCCGCTTTCCATATCAAAAAGGCGCCATACTCTTTTAGAACAAGGTGTTGTAATTTTATTAACATTATTACTAACCATAATAGCAGGGGTTTTCACACCATCCGCCTCGGTTTCGCAAAGCTTATAAACCCCATCCAAAACAGGCGAAGATGATGAAGTCAACAGCTTTTCACCAACGATAAATCCATCTATTTTTGCACCCTGATTAAGCATATCCTTAATAAGCGTTTCATCAAGGGAGTTAGATGCGTATATATCGCAATCCGGAAAGCCTGCTTCATCCAAAAGCCGTCTGGCGCGTTTAGATAAATAAGTCATATCTCCGCTGTCTATTATAATGCCCGCCGGGCGCAAGCCCTTCGGCAAAAGAACGCTGTTAAATGCATCTATTGCATTGCACACTCCGCTTTCAAGCGTATCATAGGTATCAACAAGCAACGCACCAGCTTCGCCATGCTCCTCCAAAAAAACCTTAAAAGCTTCAAGCTCGCTTTCAAAAAGCTGAACCCAACCGTGCCCCATCATTGTAACAACAGGAATATCATATTTAGCGGCCGCAGGATAAAGAGTTGTTGCATTAACTCCGCCTATATAAGCGGCTCTCGCACCATATATTGCGGCATCAAAACCATGAGAACGCCTTGCACCCATTTCAAAAACGCGCCTACCGGAAGCTGCACGAACCACCCTGTTTGCCTTGGTTGCAATCAGCGTTTGATGATTGATTGTGTTAAGCAAAAGCGTTTCTATAAGCTGAGCCTGAATTGCAGGACCCTTAACCTTAACAATAGGCTCATTAGGGAACACAGGAGTGCCCTCAGGCATAGCATAAACATCGCATTCAAATTTAAATCCGCGAAGATATTCTACAAGCTTCTGCGAAAACCCTTCTTTTTGAAGATTATCTAAAAACTCTTCCGAAAAACTCAAACCATTCAGACGATTTATTAACTGTTCAACACCTGCCATAACAGCAAAGCCGCCTCTATCAGGCAGTTCCCTGAAAAACATATCATAAGTTACGGTAATATGCGCTCTGCCTGCGGAAAGCAATCCTTCTGCAGTTGCAAGGCAATTATAATCTGCAAAAAAGTTTTGTAATTTACTCATAGCAACCTCCGCTGAAATATGAATACGCTTTTATTTTAGCACACAAACTTATATATAGCAAATATTTTTAAACAATATTTGAACTTTATTTTACTATTTTGTTATTTTCATTACAAATTGTTGAAACAATTATCTTTTTATGTTATAATTCCAAAAAAGAAAAAGAGAGGTGCCGATATGAGAATAAGAAAACAGCCTGTTGGAGACCGCAACATTTGCGGAGCAAGAGTTGAAGAAAGAAGAAAAGAAATCGGCATGAAGCAAAAAGACTTGCTCACTCAGTTGCAAATCAGGGGTGTTGATTTAAATGCCTCGGGGCTTTCCAAGCTTGAAGGTCAACTCCGCTCAGTTTGCGACACCGAGCTTATTGCCCTTGCAGAAGTTCTTAACATTTCCGTTAACTGGCTTTTAGGGTTGGAATAAACCTATTTTATAAAACAGTCCCACTATTTAAGGAGGATGTACAAATGAAAAATTTAGCAGTTATTTTTGCCGGTGGCGTAGGCACAAGAATGAACACAAACGATTTACCCAAACAATTCCTTATGGTTCACGGTAAACCAATTATTGTTCATACAATCGAGATTTTCCAAAACCACCCCGAAATTGACGGCATTATTTGCGTATGTGTTGAAAGTTGGATAGATTATATGGAGGAACTCAAATATCGCTATCGCCTTGATAAAATCGCAAAAGTTGTTCCCGGCGGAGAAACAGGCCAGCTTTCTATTTTCAATGGTCTTAAGGCATGTGCAGAAATTTATGGCCTTAGCGACAACATCGTTCTCATTCACGATGGCGTTCGCCCACTAATAAGCGCCGAAACAATTTCTGCAAACATCGCTTCAGTCAAAGAATTCGGAACAGCTATAACAAGCGTTCCTGCTCAGGAAACTGTTATTGTCGTTGATGACGATGAACAAGTTGAAGAAATTGTTGACCGTTCACATGCAAGACTCGCCCGCGCTCCCCAGAGCTTTTACTTAAAAGAGATATTAGAAGCTCAGGAAAAAGCTATTTCGCAAGGCCTTACAAATATGACAGATTCTTGCACACTTATGAAGCATTTCGGCAAAAAGCTTGTAACCATCCCCGGCGAAAGAAACAACATAAAAATCACTACACCTGAAGATTTCTACACATTCCGCGCACTATCAGATGCTAAAGAAAATCTTCAGCTTGACCTTTCAGGTAAATAACACTAATGAGCTGTAAAAAACTTTTGTTTTTTACAGCTCATTTTTAGTGGATAGAAAAAATGATACAGAACAAACTAAAAATTCTCTTTATTTTTGTTTTTAAAATGGGACTTTTACAGGCTTTGACACCTGCGAAAGTCCCTTGCTTTATATAGTTTTTTCAGTCTGCACTTTTTTACACCCCCTTTTATGTAATGCGCGATTGTTTCTTTGTTATCCGGGAATAATAATAACAAAAATGCGATTTGTTGATTTTTGTCGAATAATATGGTAGAATGTAACAAAAAACAGGAGCGCGGTGATATAAATTGCTCAAAAACAGAATAAAACAGTTCAGAGAATACAACAAAATCCCAATAAATATGCTTGCCGAATTATTGGGCATAACTGAAGAGCAATATAAAAGCTTGGAAAGCGGAAAGCAAGAAGCCGATATTGAAATAATAAAAAAACTGGCAACTTATTATAAAGTTACTGTTGATGAATTTTTCGGTTACACTCCCCGATTATCCTTAAACACCGAAAAAAAAGTTTTTCAAGACGAAAATGATATTCCCGAATCCGTTTTAAAATTAGCAGATTTATCCTGGGATGAAAAGCAAATCATACTTCACTACCGCGAAAACGGTAACAAGGATGAAATAATAAAACAAATTTTAAACGAAAAATAAAAAACAACCTCTGCACTCAATCTGCAGAGGTTATTTTCATGCTACTTATTTGGTTTGTAAATTAAAGCTTTACAATTTCACCCATCATACCGGGAGTTGCAAAAGCTGCATTACTTTCATCGGTATCGATATGCATTGCAGGAGCAAACTTTTCGCTTACGCGGCAAACAACATCACCAAAAATAAGGTTTCTACCTTCAGATTCAATTTTAACTCCAACAATTTCTTTATCCTCAACGCCAAACTCTGAAGCTGCTTCAGGAGTAAGGTGGATATGCCTTTTTGCAACAATAACACCTTCGCTGAGCTCTACTTCGCCTTTAGGACCAACGAGCTTGCAAGCACCGCTGCCGGCAATGTCACCGCTTTCTCTTACAGGAGCCTTAACGCCGATTGAACGAGCATCGGAAGCAGAAAGCTCAACCTGAGAAGCAGGCCTTGTAGGACCAAGAATAGAAACCGCAGGGAACTGACCCTTTGAACCTACAACCGCAACACGCTCTTCGCAAGCATACTGACCGGGCTGAGAAAGGTCTTTTTTGTTTGTAAGCTCATAACCCTCGCCAAAGAGAATATCTAAATCTTCTCTCGAAACATGAACATGGCGAGCTGATGTTTCAACAAGTACTTTTGCCATATTATATCCTTCTTTCAAATGCAAGTTTTTCTTGCTTTATTAACACCCAAGATTATACACAATAACCAACGCGCTTGTCAAGTACAATACAACACCATGCACGCTTTCATTACGTATAAATCACTATTATTTTTCGCAGTAGTTTCGAGTTGTTCTCGTTATGTTTTTTTGTTAAAAATAAATGATTTTTTTTGTTGACTTACTCATTTTTAGGTGATAGAATACAAAAAGGATTGGAGGATTTATTTATGGTTTTTTTAAGAGCAGTTTTAGCTTTCTTTTTAAGCGTTATATCGATTTTTAACATTTTCAATGGTCCTAACGAAGTACCAAAAAGTGAAAACAACAGTATAAAAAAGCAAAATTTCACTTATCTTAAATATCCGTCGGAAGTAGTTAAAGAGCTTGGTGATTTCAATTTAACGAGAGATGAGTTCACCGCAAGAGCAGACGCTGCTATAAGCAATGATGTATATGTTCAAGCTCAAGGATATGAAGATGTAAACGGTATAATCATTTCACCTGATTTTTACGCAAGCGTTGACGGATATAAAGTTCCTGTGTATGCAACAACAGCTTTCGTAGGCGAAACTCAAACCGGTGAATTACACTCATACGCTGAGATATATGTTGAAAAAAATGAGTATTTCCCCTTCTCCTTGCATCTTCTTCCCAGGGATTTTATTATAACCAACGCTAAACTTTTACCGGAATCATTAAGCGCTGACCTTTCTTACACGAACACAACCTTAGATACAAAAATTGATGACTATGGTACATACACCTTCGTTTTTAATGACAATAGCCAAGAGCATGTATTCACCCTATTCGTTCGAGAAAAGGTAGATGAAGAAGCCGAAATTGCAGCTTTGAAGGCTGAATATGGTGAAAATAATGTTATCGTTGTCGATGGTCTTCTTGAAATGGATTACTACAGCGTTACAACAAGTAACAGCGTAATATATCTTAAAACAGGAGCTTATGTTTTAGCTAATCACAAATTCGATATAAACAGTGAATCTGACGAATCACTTTATACTGAGGATGGTGCTAACTCGCAGAATGCAATAGGCTTAACAAGATTCCCCTTCCTTAATTTCTACGGTTGCCAAAATCTCAAGCTTTTAGGATATGGCGTTTTTGATATGACCCATTTAGACCGAAGAGAGCGCAGAGGCATTGTTTTTTCCGCTTGTAAAAACATTGAAGTAAGAGGTCCGAAAATAATAAATTGCCCTGAATGGTCTTTCATAACATACGATTGCGAAAATATTGATATTAAATATACAGATATTTTCGGATACCGCCAAAACTCTGACGCTTACGCGATTTGTAACTCCAGAAATGTAACAGTAGATAAATGCTTCGCGCGTAGCGGTGATGATTTATTCGATGTTAAAACCCTGGGCGGTTCAGAAACAGCAATAAGTCAAAATATCCACTTCACCAATTGCATTGCCTGGGCAGGTAAAGCTCGTTGTTTTGGTATATGCGGCGAGGTAAACAAAAAAATTGATGATATCAGCTTCAAGGATTGCGATGTTCTTTTCCACGATGCTACCTGGGATTATAACAGAATCCCCACTATAGCAATTGTTGTTGAACAAGGCGGCGGCAGCATCTCAAATGTAACCTTTGAAAACATAGATATTTATGAAACGCAAACACGAGCTATCGGTTGCTTAATTTATAGCGACAGCGTTGAAAACCTCACAATCTCAGATATTCTTTATAAAAATATTACATACGATTCACCACAAAAAGATAAAATTGCTTCTAACTCCAAAACAAGCAACTCTATCAGCGTTGAATACAACAATGTTGTTGCCAGCGGCAGTAAGATAAACAGCTTGGTAACTTCAAGTTATATCGAGTATGATTCATACGCAAATATAACAGTCAACTAAAAAACGAAGCCACAAAAAAAATCACCGTTCACAAAAGTGAACGGTGATTTCATTTTATAAAACTTATTTAGAAGCTTCTTCAACTGCAACTGCGCAAGCAACTGTAGCACCAACCATGGGGTTGTTACCCATACCGATAAGACCCATCATCTCAACGTGGGCAGGAACTGAAGAAGAACCTGCAAACTGAGCATCAGAGTGCATACGACCCATTGTATCTGTCATACCATAAGAAGCGGGACCTGCTGCCATATTATCAGGGTGAAGAGTACGGCCTGTACCGCCACCTGATGCAACTGAGAAATATTTTTTGCCCTTTTCAACACATTCTTTTTTATATGTGCCTGCAACGGGGTGCTGGAAACGAGTGGGGTTAGTTGAGTTACCTGTAATTGAAACATCAACGCCCTCTTTCCACATAATAGCAACGCCTTCTGTTACATCGTTTGCACCATAGCAATTAACCTTTGAACGAAGACCATCTGAATATGCTTTGCGGAATACCTCTTTAACCTCACCTGTGTAGTAATCCATTTCTGTTTCAACATAGGTAAAGCCGTTGATTCTTGCAATAATCTGAGCAGCATCTTTGCCGAGACCATTAAGAATAACTCTTAAGGGGTTCTTTCTAACCTTGTTTGCCTTTTCAGCAATACC
>JAZUOA010000039.1:0-4061 GCA_045604445.1 Acutalibacteraceae bacterium | reverse complement strand
TCATCGGTTTTACCGCAAAGACCGTCTATAGGAACTTTTTCAACAAACATTTCGGGAAGACCTAAAACTCTGCCGATTGCTTTTACCTCTTGAACGGTGAGTTTTGAAAGAGGGGAAAAGTCGCCTACGCTGTCACCATATCTTGTTGAGTAGCCAACCCAATCTTCCGAAAGGTTGCAGGTGTTAGCAACTCTTCCGTTAACGCTTTGAGAAACCGCATAAACCGTTGCCATTCTCAAGCGAGGGGGAAGATTTGTTACTGCTTGCGTATTTATTTCTATACCACTTTTTTCAAGCTCGTTCATAAGACCGTTATAAGCATTGTTTATGTTAACGGTATAGCTTTGAATTCCGAGATGCTCAACAAGCGCTTTCGAAACATCAATATCAAATTGCTCACCCTTGGGCATTAACACTCCGACAACATTCTCTTTACCCAACGCTTCAACCAATAGAGCGGCAACAACGGAGCTGTCCTTGCCGCCTGAAATGCCTAATACACCCTTGCAGCCTTTTCCGTTTGCTTCGAACCAATCTTTTATCCATTTAACAATATCGTTTTTAACTTTTAAAGCATCAAAACTCATAAAATCTGCCCCCTTTAAACAACTTTTCATTATTTTATTATTTTTAGCGTTGTTTTGCAATAAATTTCTTTAAATAACTTGAAACAATGTTAAATAATTTATATAATTACTATATATGGAATTTGGGAGGCTTGAAAATGACAGTAAGCAGTGCGATAAAATCCCTTGTAGATTATGCTATAGATACAGGGCTTATTGATGAATTAGACAGAACCTGGGCAATAAACAGAGTTCTTGAGGTACTTTCGATGGATTCTATCGAAGCTGATGCGCCTGTTTTTGAAAATGCAGAGCTTGAAGAGATGCTTAAAGTGCTTCTTGATTACGCATGCGAAAGCAAGCTTTGCGAGGATTCTGTTGTTTACAGAGATTTATTTGATACAAAAATTATGGGTGCAATTACCCCTGCTCCTTCAGCTGTTATTAAAAAATTCAATGAGCTTTACGAAGAGAATCCGGAAGCGGCAACAAGGTATTATTACCATATTTCCAGAAAATCCGATTATATCCGCGAATACAGAATCAAAAACGATGTTAAGTGGGTTACCGATACGGACTATGGCGAAATTGATATAACCATAAACCTTTCAAAGCCTGAAAAGGACCCTAAGGCGATTGCAGCGGCTTTGAAAATGAAGCAAAGCTCGTATCCGCTTTGTATGCTTTGCCCCGAAAACGAGGGTTATGCAGGCAGAGTAAACCATCCTGCAAGGCAAAACCACAGAGTTATTCCCCTTAATCTTGAGGGAGAAAGCTGGTGCCTGCAGTATTCACCCTATGTTTATTACAACGAGCATTGTATTGTTTTTGATAAAAACCATGTTCCTATGAAAATAAGCGAAAAGGGTTTTCGCCGTCTTTTTGCTATAGTAAAAAAATTCCCCCATTATTTTGTTGGTTCAAATGCAGATTTACCCATTGTTGGTGGTTCGGTTCTTACCCACGACCATTTCCAAGGTGGTAACTACACCTTTGCAATGGCTAAGGCGGAAATTGAAACCCCTGTTACCTTTAAGGGATATGAGGATATAGAGGCAGGCATTGTTAAATGGCCTATGTCAGTGCTTCGCCTTATAGGTGATGACACCGATAAAATCTGCGAATTAAGCGGTAAAATACTTGCAAGGTGGAGAGAATATACTGATGAAGAAGCGTTTGTTTTTGCCGAAACAGACGGAACACCTCACAACACTATTACACCTATTGCAAGGTTCAGAAACGGCAAATTTGAAATTGACCTTGTTTTAAGAAACAACATTACTACCGAAGAATATCCCGATGGTGTTTATCACCCTCACCCTGAGCACCATCATATCAAGAAAGAAAATATTGGTCTTATTGAGGTTATGGGTCTTGCGGTGCTTCCTTCAAGGCTTAAAACAGAAATGAAGCTTCTTGAAGAAGCCATTTTAAGCGATGCTGATATTTCAAAAATTGAAAGCATTGCCAAGCATACCGAGTGGGCAGAAGGTATTAAGAGGAATAATGTAATCACTTCTGAAAACTGCGAAAAAATATTGCAGGATGAAATCGGTAAGGTTTTTGCAGATATACTTTGCCAATGCGGTGTTTTTGAAAGAAGCGAGCAAGGTAAAAAGCAGTTTCTCAAATTTGTTGATAAAGTTAATGAATAATATAGCGTAAGGAGAAATATTATGTTCGATAAAATCAGGTCTGAATTCCTAATAGGAAAGGTTTCTGTTCAGCAAAATGCGCTTGACGGCAGAGGCTATTCCTTCAAGCTTGAAGAAACGGATAAATCAATTAAAGGCGTTTTAATTGCTAAGTGCGATATTACTATGAAATCCTTTGAAATTCAAACAGAAAAGGATTTTGATGACGATGATTTGTTCTTTGCTAACGGCTACCAGGCTTGGACAACTTCCCGCGAGTTCTCCAAAAATGATACCTTTAAGGGTCTTATTAAAGCTGCAAATATCAATAAATTTTTAAAGCATTTTGCAGGTCTTTCAGGTGACTATCATTTCGAGGAATATGGCGAAGAGGGCAGATTCCATGGTTATACATATTGCTACTTCCGCGAAAAAGGCGAAAATGAGATTAAGCTTTACGGCTCAAAAAGTGAACGCAACGGTTTCACAATTTTTGCCGTTGATATGCAAGAAGATAAATTCATCATCAGAAAGGATATTGAAGGGCTTGCTCTTAAGGCAGGTCAGGAATATGAGGTTTTCGATATTGCGGTTATTAAGGGCGATATGGATGATGTAATGGATAAATATTTCTTTGATTTTGTTGGCTGTAAAAAGCCTGTAATCAATCATCTTTCAGGCTACACCTCATGGTACAACTATTTCCAGAATATCAGCGAAGAAATAATTCTGCGCGACCTTAACGGGCTTGACAGAGCAAGCGAAGAGGTTAATATATTCCAGGTTGATGACGGATATCAACAAGCAGTTGGCGATTGGCTTCTTATTGATGAAAAGAAATTTCCCAACGGGATGAAATATATTGCTGACAAAATCCATGAAAAAGGCTATAAGGCAGGTATCTGGCTTGCGCCTTTCAGCGCTCAGGTTTCTTCAAAGCTCGCAAAGGACCACCCCGATTGGCTTTTAAGGCACAACAGAAACGGCAAAAAAATGCTTGGTTGCCAGGGATGGGGCGGTGCATATACAATTGATATATATAATCCGGATGCAAGAGAATATATTAAAAATGTATTTAATGAGGTTCTCAACGTTTGGGGCTTTGATATGGTAAAGCTTGATTTCCTTTATAGCCAATGCATTGAGCCAAGAAACGGCAAAACCCGCGGTGAAATTATGTGCGATGGTGTTGACCTTCTTCGCGAGGCTTGCGGTGATAAATGGATCCTTGGTTGCGGTGTGCCGATTGGCGCTTGTATGGGTATATTTGATGCTTGCCGTATCAGCTGCGATGCAAATAAAGACTGGTCATTCAAGCTTTCAAATGGTTTGAGCCAGACTGCTCTTCTTGGTCTCGTAAAGGTTAATCAAGAGAGTCCGTCATCGCAGAATGCTATTATCAACACCATCTTCCGCAATCACCTTGATGGCAGAGCCTTCTGCAATGACCCTGATGTATTCTTCCTTCGCGATTTTAATCTTGGTTATACATGGGAACAGAAGCTTCTTCATGGTAAAATCAATACCATTTGCGGTAACGTTCTTTTCGTTTCAGACAATGCAGGCGATTTTGATGATGAGCGAATCGGATATCTTAAGGAGTTCTTTAAGGATAAGGACTATAAAGTTAATCTTGCTGAATTCGTTGATGATGATGTTATTCGCCTTGATTTCTCTGAAAATGGTGAAGAAAAGAGCCTTACATTCAGCCTTAAAACAGGTGACAGTAACGTAAAAGAAATTCTTTGATAATAAATAAAAGTGGCTGTAAAAAAACGTGAGTTTTTTTCCACCCACTTTTTTAGGGGATAGGAAAAAATGATGCAGAACGAACAAACCGAGCAAAAACAAGGCTTTAGCC
>JAZUOA010000038.1:0-10956 GCA_045604445.1 Acutalibacteraceae bacterium | reverse complement strand
AATAGTTAACACATATCCGATAAATTATGTTATAATGACTATACACGAAAAAACTGTTTTGGTTTACAATGGTGATAAAGCCTATTTCGCAAGCGCATTACAAGCCTGCGGTTCACCTGATATACTTATATTAACCAAGGACATTCCTGCCAAGCTTCCGGTAAATGTAGACTCAATCATAGTAAGCAGCGGCAGCGAGGTTATTATTAACAAGAATTTAAATTCCTTGAAATGTTATTGCGATAATTTGATATTAACTGCCGAAAAGGAGGAAATCTCGTGGCATTTTTAAATGAAGATTCTTTAAAAAAACAAATAAAAAACCGTGATTTTGCCCGTGCCTATCTGATTTTTGGCACTGAAGGTTACCTCAAGCAGTTTTATGCAAACCAAATTTGCAATAAAGCAGTAAACCCTGATTTTGCAGATTTCAACCTAAAAAAGCTTGATGGTAAAGAAACCTCTCTTAACGAAATTTACGATTGCATTTCTACCTTTCCTATGATGGATGAATTCACCTGCACTCTTGTAAGAGATTTCCCTCTACACACCTATGTGGGCGACAGAAAAAAATTAGATTCTGATTTTGAAAATGTTATATCAGATATTCCTGAAACAAGCATACTCATCTTTTGGATGGATACCGTTGAGGTTGATGAAAAATCAAGCTCAAAATGGTCTAAAATAATTTCTGTTTTTGATTCAATAGGCGTTTGCGCTAAGCTTGATAAACGCACACGCTCCGCCTTGGAAAAGCTTTTAATCTCCTCCGCTTCAAAAAAGGATTGCATTCTCTCAAGAGAAAATGCAGGGTATATGATTAGCTTAGTCGGCGAAGATATGAGCACTCTTCAAAACGAGCTCAATAAAGTTTGCGCCTATGCAGGAGGCGGAGAAATAACACGAAAGCATATTGATGAAACGGTAGTTATTTCAGTTGAAGCAAAAATATTTCAACTTTCAAGAATGATTGCTAAGGGCGAAGCTGATAATGCTTTTGATAACCTGAATAATCTTTTCAAGCTCCGGGAAGAGCCCATTGTTATTTTAGGCGTTTTGTCAAAAGCTTTTGTTGATATGTACAGGGTTAAAGCCTGCAAGGAAAAGGGTTCTTCATATTCTGCTTTAAGCGAATCTTTTGTTGCCGCCTACAAAAACAAATCATTTATACTTGATAATGCCGCAAGAGACGGTAACGGCTATACCCTGAGCCAATTAAAAGAGGCTCTTTTGCTTCTTTCGGATGCAGACCGCCGTTTAAAATCCACTAATGAAAGCGGCAAAATCATTCTTGAAGAACTCATATTAAGGTTGTTGAGAATTTAATGATAAAAATTGATAAAATTGTTATCGTAGAGGGCAAGTATGATAAAATAAAGCTTTCATCAATACTTGATGCTGTTATTATAGAAACCGATGGATTCGGTATTTTTAACAATAAAGAAAAACAGCTCCTTATTCGAAAATTAGCTCAAACAAAAGGAATTTTAATCCTTACTGACAGCGACTCCGCCGGCTTTACAATCCGCTCATTTATAAAAGGCATTGTGCCTGAAGAGCAGATAACCCACGCCTATATTCCCGATATTTTCGGTAAAGAAAAAAGAAAAACCGAGTTTTCAAAAGAGGGTAAATTGGGTGTTGAGGGTGTTAAACCTGAAATAATTATAGAAGCGTTGGAAAAAGCCGGAGTATTTTGCGAAAAAACAGAAAAAAGCAACAAACGAAATATAACAAAACTCGATTTATATGAAGATGGGCTCTCAGGAAGCCCCGAAAGCAAGGAATTACGAAAAAGGCTTTTAAAATATCTGGAACTCCCCGAAAGAATAACAGCAAATGCACTTGTGCAGATTCTTAACACATTTCTTTCGTTTGACGATTACAAAAAAGCAGTTGAGGAAATAAAAAAAGATGGTCAATAAAAACGACGAATTCAATTTAAAAATAACAGGCTACACCTCTGAAGGCGGAGGTGTAGGAAAATTTGACGGACAAGCCGTTTTTGTTGAAAATACTGCTCTCGGGGATGAAATCCTTTGCCATATTATCAAAGCCAAGAAAACTTATGCTGTAGGCAAAGCGTTGAAAATAATCAAACCATCTAAAAGCAGAATTGAACCTGAATGCGAATGCTTCAAAATGTGCGGCGGTTGCTCCTATGCTCACATCACTTATGAGGAGGAATTGCGGTTAAAAGCTCAAAAGGTTAAGGATGCTTTTCAAAGAATAGGCGGGCTTTCTCCTGAATTCAAAGAAATAATTCCCTCCCCTGAAGCAAAACGTTATCGTAACAAAGCGCAATATCCGGTAAGGCGCGAAAACGGCATTTTAACAATCGGATTTTATGCAAAAAAAAGCCATCGGGTTATAGACGGTGGAGACTGCCTTTTGCAACCAACCGAATTCACCGATATTATTGAAATTTTCAGAAAATGGATAAATGAGAACAATATTACAATCTATAGCGAAAACACGGGATTAGGACTTCTTCGCCATATATATTTAAGAAAAGCCTTTGCAACCGGTGAAATCATGGTTTGCGCAGTTATAAACGGCAAAAATCTTCCGCAAAGCGAAAAGCTTATGGAAGATTTAAAGAAAATAAGCGGATTCAAAACATTAGTAGTTAATATCAATAAAGAAAACACAAATGTTGTTTTAGGTGACACCTGCATAAACCTATATGGAAATGGTTACATAACTGATATCCTCTGCAATGTTAAAATCAAACTTTCTCCCCTTTCATTTTACCAGGTTAATCGTGCAGGAGCAGAGCTTTTATATAGCAAAGCCGCAGAATATGCCGCTGCAGAAGGAAACGAAGATATTCTTGACCTTTATTGCGGAACAGGCACTATTGGTCTTTCAATGGCCGGCAAGGCTAAGTCTGTAACCGGCGTTGAAATAATCCCCGAAGCTATTGAAGATGCTGAGGAAAACGCCAAACTAAATAACATTTCTAACACAAGATTCATTTGCGGTGACGCTAAAGATGCAGCTAAGCTTTTGAAAAACGAGGGCATAAAGCCTAAAACGGTTATTCTTGACCCACCAAGAAAAGGTTGTGCAGAAGAGCTTCTCAAAACGGTTTCAGAAATATCTCCGACAAAAATTGTTTATGTATCCTGCGACCCTGCAACGCTGGCGAGGGATTGTGCAAGACTCTTCAACTTAGGCTATAACATAAAAGAGGTTA
Source organism: Acutalibacteraceae bacterium (assembly GCA_045604445.1). Classification (GTDB taxonomy): domain Bacteria; phylum Bacillota; class Clostridia; order Oscillospirales; family Acutalibacteraceae; genus DTU089. The sequence continues at coordinate 7,757 of JAZUOA010000038.1, read as the reverse complement.
CTCCCGTGGATATGTTTCCGAGAACAGCCCATGTCGAGACAGTTGCCTTATTAGAGAAAAACGACTGAAATTAAAAGGTAAAAGGAGTTTTTATTATGACACCCGGACTCACTCGCAGAGAGCGCGAAATAACAGATATTGAAAAAATTACAGAAATACTAAAGAAAGAAAACATTATTCATATCGGTCTTGTTGATGGTAACAAGCCATATGTTGTTCCTATGAATTACGGTTTCACAATGGAGAATAATAAGCTTACTCTTTATCTCCATGGTGCAACCGAAGGCAAAAAGCTTGACTTAATGAGAGCAAATCCTAATGTTTTCTTTTCAATAGAGAGCGATGTAACTGCTTTTTCGGGAAGCGTTGCCTGCCAATACGGAACATCTTATTCATCCATTATGGGTGAAGGCACAGCAACTATCCTGGAAGAAGCCGAAGATAAAATCAATGGTCTTTCAATATTTATGAAATCTCAAACAGGGCTTGATTTTGAATTCAACGAAAGAATGGTCAGTGCCGTAGCCGTTATTAAAATTGATGTTTCCTGCTATACTGCTAAACACAGACCACTTCCCATTCAAAATCAAAAGCAAATGGGTCTTTAAAAAAATCACCAAGCACTTTTAGCCAATCGGCATTTGTGCTTGGTGATTTTAAAATTCCATATTCTCTATAAAAAGCTCCGAAAATATCGGGCTATCAGCCAAATCAATATATTTCATATGTTTTGTATAAACTGATAAATCGTTATTTTCAAAAGCAAATTTTACCGTCCCCAGAAGACTGCTGTTATTTAAAACCACGCATTTTTCCCTTAACTCTTCAGGTAAAAGCCCTGTTACAATCGCATTATTTATATTTATTTTTGCAGCAAAACCGCCTGAAATATACATTGTTTCAATATCATCAAAGGTCGCCCCTGCAAAATCCATAAGTGATAAAATGCCTGAATAAACTGCAGATTTAGCAAGCTGATATTGCCTTATATCTTTTTGGTTAATACTTACATCTTTGAAAATTTCAAAGCTTTCGCATTCCATAAAGCCCGTTTCATCAATAATTTGCGCTTTGTAAAGCTGCGAAACTATATCAACAAGCCCTGTTCCGCAAATACCTCTCGGGGCAGCGTTTCCAATGGTTTTTATCGTAGCACGGTCAATACCATCCTCAATATTAAAATCGAATGAACACACCGCTCCGTTTACGGCACTCATACCGCAGGATATATTCGCACCTTCAAAGCAAGGTCCCGCAGCAGCAGAAGTGCAAAATCCTCCGCTTCGAGAATAAAGGGCAATCTCTGCATTTGTGCCTAAATCTATAAGCAAATTGTATTTACGAGACTTCGGTAAACCCGCAAAATTCATACCCGCAACTATATCTGCTCCCACAAAAGCAGCTATTGAGGGCAAAGACTCAATATTTTCAACATTCTTTATACCTAAATTCTTACCGCTTTCGGCATTGCTCCGAGTAAAAACAGGTGTATACGGAAATCTTCCCATAGACGACGGATTCGCTCCAAAAAGCAAATGAAGCATTGTAGCATTTCCTGCAACCATCATTTTCGCGGCAGTACCCACACCACTTTTTTCAATCATATAGTTTATTTTATCAATTAAAACAGATTGCAATTTATCTGCACCGTTTTTTGCAGCATATTCAATTCTTGATACAACATCCGCACCAAATGAACGTTGAGGATTGGTTTCGGTTAAAACCCTTATTATACTTTTATTATCTAAAGAAACAACCGCCAACGCAAGCGTAGTTGTTCCCACATCTAAAATAAGGCAGATATTTTTTGTTAATTCGCCAAATATTTCAACACCTGTTTCGGCTTCTATTCTTTCATTTCCGGAAATTATAACCTCAATATCGCGGTCAATTATATATTTGCAGGAAAGCTCTTTTTTACCGTTTATTTCTACAAGGCACTTTTTGCAAATTCCCTTCCCGCCGCAAATATGCTCTTTTTCAACACCCAATCTTATAAGAACATCGGAAAGCACCTCGCCCATATCAGCAAAATACTCCCTACCATTTACATTTATTTGCGGCATCGTTTTCACTCCTTTTATATGAACTAAAAACCTGAATAATTATATCATATATGGCGTAAATATTCAAACTCTATAGTACATAGGTTGATATATTTGATTTTTAATTGTAAAATACACTTGAAAGGAGTGATTTTATGAATCCTCAAAAAACAGGCGAATTTATCAAAGCATTAAGAAAGAGTAAAAATCTTACACAAAAAGAGCTTGCCCAAAAGCTCAATTGCACCGACAAAGCTATATCCCGTTGGGAAACCGGTAGAGGAATTCCTGAAGTATCCTTCCTTTTACCTTTATCTGAAATTTTACAGGTATCTGTTAACGAAATCTTATTAGGTGAAAAAATTGGAAAAAACGAGATAAAAGAAAAAACAGAGCTTCTGATAATTGAAACAATAAAAGATAACAAAAAAAAATCTGCTAATTTAAAAGCATTCATTTTTGCATTGGTATGTATTTTGCAATTTTCAGCTACTTATATAGTACCCGCCACCGCCTCCCCCGGAGATGAAATGGGAATTGTTTTCTTTTTATTTCTGGGAACAATTTTCAATGCCTTTATTTTAGGTTTGGTTCCCATATCTCTTAAAATGAAAGCGGCTTTCGCCATTATTGTTATATTCTTTTATATTCCTTCGGTATTTCTTCTTCCGATTTATACTGTAGATATTGATTTATTTACAATTTATATTCCTATATTACTTGCGTTAACCTTAGTCGGAATTATATCAGGAACGGGTATAAACAAGTTATTAAAATTTATTATAAGAATGAGAAAAACATAAAAACAACCCCGAGGTTTCCTAAATGAACCTCGGGGATAATCTTATCTTTCGATAGATTTTGCAGTTATAATGTTTTCATCAGAAGCCTTGTAGGTAATTGTTACCTTATCGCCAACATTAAGAATAACAACTGAATTATCCTCGGCTGCCGCTAAGGCATAATAGGTTTTCTTACCATCAAGGGCAATGTAATAAATGCTGTTACCATCAACAACTGCCGTTCTTATATCCGTGATCGCACCGCTTATGGTTTTAAGCGTTGCAGGCTTTGAACCTTCTTCGCTTCCGCTTTCGCCACCGGCAATTGCATCAGGAAGAACTGCGTTGTAGTTAATATTGAGCGTGCGCTTTGTGCTTGATTTAACTTTATTAACATAAGCTCTGAGGCAGGCTTCAAGATCAGGGTTAGCATCATCCTCGCTTCTGACCGCATCCTGAACCCTTTCAACACTAACCATCGCATAACTCTTAACAACATCATTATCTTTAAGCGCCATAAAATAGGTTGCTTCGCCATCAAGATTAAGAAGCACAGGGAAGGTTGCATCCCAACCCTTGTCGGAAACAATACCCTCAGCAGAAAGCTCCGCACCGTTTTCGGTAGTACCTGCTATTCTCTGGAAAACCGCTTCCTTTGTGCGCTGGTTGATGATAGCAAAACCAACAATAGAATCATCATTTGTAACAGAAGTAACACCTGTATAAAGCCAAACGTCATCACCGCTTGCAATATAGCTCTGACCCTGAGTTGTTGAAACAACACCACTCTGACCTATATAGCCGTTGATGAAGCCACCGGAATATTTACCATAGTAATTGTATTGCTGAACAAGGAGCGAATCGGAATAAATCTGGTCTATCCACTGAATAGATTCATCGGTTTTAATCTGTTCCAAATCGTAATATTTAATGTTATTTTTATCACAAGCATCAACAAGGACAACGCCAACAACATCTGTTCCGCCTATAAGGCCAACCGTTTTGTCAACATGCTCACATACCCACCAAGGATGTCCATTTTCATCAATTTCAAGGGAGGGGGTGCCAAACATATACATCGGGAATTCAAACCTAAGCACACGAGAAAGCTTCTCATTAAAATATTCGCTTGTTGAAACTTTAATATTAGGAAGCTCCATATCCTTAAGAACAACCGCATTTGCTTCCTGGGTATACATATTAACCGCAAGATAAGCCGGAAGACCATCTTTTGTGTTTTTTAACCATTTAAATACATCACCATATTTAAGCGGGAAAATTCTATAAGGATTACCCTGATAGTTAACCTGAGTTGAGTAGGTTTCATCAATAACAAACTGAGAAACCCATTCTGAAAGGTCACCAAGTTTTTTGTTTGCAAGGTTAAGAGCAACATTCTTATCAATCATAGGAACGCTGCTGAAATCCTCAAGGCTTGTGATATTTGTAATGCTGTTATCATTTTCGCCGAAATTTTCGGTTTTTACGCTGATAATCTCGCTATAATCTTTCGCACGGAAAAGTGCCGCAGAAGTAAGATAACCAACGCCAAGGATAAGCGCAAAAACAAGGCCTATAGCAAGCGCCGGGATAGATTGCTTTTTAACATAAGCCATATATTCAGGCTTAATAAATGCTTTTGAAGTAATAAAAGTCATACCAATATATATTGCGATAATAACTGCAACAAAGGTATAAAATTCAATTGCCTTAAGGTTAATTGCAGGAAGCATAAAATAATACGCAACCGCACCGCCTAAAATAGTAACAATTATGTTAATTATAATTTTAAGAACCTTTTTATCCGGAGGTATAACAACCTCCTTAGGCCTACCCTTACCGGAAAAATCAACCTTGATAGGATCCATTTCAACAACTCCTTTAGCTTAAAGAATATTTCATACAATGCCTTATTATAAACTATATACTAATTAAATACAAGCACTATTTTGTTAATAAATTACTGTTCTTTTTGCATTTTCCAATCGCAAACTGAAGAATAAAGTCCGAATGTAGTATCAAGTCCTTTTATGTTTGAATTCACAGAAACAACCTCTTTACGATAAAACAAAGGTAAGAACGGCACATTAGTACAAAAGCCTTCTACAAAAGTTGCTGTATTTATCTCACCTTTATTGTAAGAATCATAAATTTCATACATTGATTCATTGACGCCGTAATTGAGTTCACCCTTTTCAGTAAAAAACTCACTTAAATCGCAATTAGGTGTAAGCTTTGCTTCACCAACATAAAAACTATAATGCCCTTCCTTAACTGCAGCAATAAAGTCCTCAGCAGTTTTCTTTTTTGTTATTGTTACGCCAAAGCCTAATTTTTCAAGCGCAGTTTTAAAGCTTTCGGAAACTGTAAGTTTATATTGATTTTCCACACAAACAAGTATATTAACCCTAAGGCTTGATGAGCCATTTGTTCTTACTCCGTCATCATTAAACTTATTATATCCATGCCTTTCAAGAATGCCCACAGCTTTTTCAATATTACCATGAGTGCCTATAATTTCAACATTATCAAGCTCTTTATAAGCATTTTTAAATGGTGTAGCAGTAGCAGTTCCTTGTCCTAAAAACGAAGAAGCTGTTATTGTTGTTCTGTCTATACCTATATTGATTGCCTGGCGCACCCATTCAATAGAAGTTACTGAACCTGACCATTTTGAATTAACTCCTATATAAACAAGGTTATCTGTTCCAACAGAAACAGTTTTCGAGGAAAGGTTTATATATTCTTGGGTTAAATCGTTTTTGTAAACACTTATTTTATTGGCTTTAAAAGGATAAAGGGGGCTTGTTATACCAACCATATCGTATAAAGCTATTTGCTTGTTCCAGGTTTCCTTATAATCCCTGTGCTTGTTATTAACCTGCAAATATAAATCATCCTGAAGTTTAGCAAGATAATACTTACCTGTGCCGATATATTCTTTTCCGTTCTTTTTAGCTATAGGAAAATTAAGAACATTTAAAGCTTGAGAATCAGGATTATTAAGATTAAATCTGACAGTATAATTATCAATCACCGTTACAGAGGCAATGTTTTTCAGCTGTTCAGAATAGTAGGCACTGTTTTTGGCATTTTTAAAAGATTCCTTAACGCTCTCGCCTAAAAATTCCATACCATCGCTGAAAAGAGCATTTTGAGAAAGCTTTACCGTAACTGTTTTACCTTCTACCTTGCCTGATACTGCAAGCAAAGGGAGTGCCTCGCCGCTGTCCTCAGAAACAAAAAGCGATTCATAAATAATGGGTATTATATCGCGATTAAGTGAGCTTTCAGTTTCAAACGGATTAAAACCAGCTGCGCTCGTAAACGGAAGGGATATATCGGAATTTACTACCTGAGTAGGCAAATTATATTCTTCCGTTGTGGGCTCATTATCATTATTATCAACACCGCAAGAGGCTAAAGAGAAAACGAAAGACAAAATAAACATAAACGAAATCAGCTTTTTCATCGAACATCAACCCTTTCTATACTTATAGCCTTGCCTGTTTTTTCATCAATTTCAATAAGACAGCCGTTCATAAAATATTCGCCTTCGGCATTTTCAAACCTTACAGGCAAATTTGTTTTAAACTTTCTAATGGTAAGCTCCGGTTTTATACCTAAAACAGATTGCACAGGACCGGTCATACCTACATCGGTAATATAAGCAGTTCCCTTGGGAAGAAGCTGTTCATCTGCAGTTTGAACATGAGTATGAGTCCCTATAACTGCTGTCACTTTACCATCCAAGAAAAAACCCATAGCCCGCTTTTCTGCAGTAGCTTCTGCATGAAAATCAACAATCACAATTTTGCAACCATCGGTTTGCTCCAACGCTTTTTCCATCTCTGAAAACGGATTTCCCAATGGCTCTGAATAAACAGTTCCCTGCATATTTATAACCGCAATGCGGTAACGCCCTTTATCTATTACCCCCACACCTTTTCCGGGAGCACCTTCAGGAAAATTAAACGGCCTTATGACAGGTACCTTCCTATCAAGATATTCTAAAAATTCAGGGCGTTTAAAAGTGTGATTACCAAGGGTTATATAATCCACTCCGCTTGTAAAAAGCATTTCGCAGGATTTAGGTGTTACTCCATTACCCTGCGCAGAATTTTCACCATTTGCAATGCATACGTCAACATTATTTTTTCTTTTATAGACAGGGAGCTTTTTTAACAAAAAATCGCAACCACCAAGACCTACAACATCACCCAAAAACAGCAAACGCATATTTTTACCATCGTTTCTATATATAATTTATGAAATAAATATCAGTTGAAAAAATGCGAAACCCACCGTGGCAGGAAGGTTCCGCTTATTTTATTTAAAATAATTATTTGGCAAAATCAACTGCGCGACTTTCCCTGATTACATTCACCTTAATTTGACCGGGGTATTCAAGCTCGCCTTCAATTTTCTTAACAATATCCCTTGCAAGAAGCACCATCTGATCATCGCTGACTGCATCAGGCTTAACCATAATGCGAACCTCGCGACCTGCCTGAATAGCAAAAGCACTATCAACACCATTGAAAGAAGTAGTAATCTCTTCAAGCTTCTGCAAACGCTGAATATAAGATTCTATATTTTCGCGCCTTGCACCGGGGCGAGCAGCAGAAATAGCATCCGCCGCTTGAACCAAGCAAGCAATAATTGTTTTAGGTTCAACATCGCCGTGGTGAGCTTGAATAGCATGGATAACCTGTTCGTTTTCCTTATTCTTTCTTGCAACATCAACACCAAGCGCAATATGGGTACCCTCTTTTTCATGGTCAAGAGCTTTACCGATATCATGAAGGAGACCTGCACGCTTTGCAAGTTTAACATCTGCGCCAAGCTCTGCAGCCATAAGACCTGCAAGATAGGAAACCTCGAGAGAATGGTTAAGAACATTTTGACCGTAGCTGGTACGGTATTTAAG
>JAZUOA010000037.1:0-3875 GCA_045604445.1 Acutalibacteraceae bacterium | reverse complement strand
TACGATAACCATTGCATCGCTGACTTTGGAAAGCTCCGCTGCCTCGTTTTGCCTTTCTTCGGTCGCAGAGCATATTGTACCAAATATTTTTGAATTTGTACATAGATATTTTATTTTTTTTAAACTTTTTTCCCATTCTTTTATACTAAAAGTGGTTTGAGAAACAAAAATTAGTGATTTTTCCGAAAAATCGGGATTATCCTGAAGCAATTCATCGATTTTTTCAGCAGAGTTTATAACAAAAGACTCTCCCTTAGCGTAGCTTTTTATACCTTTAACCTCCGGATGATTTTCATCACCTGCTATTAAAGTTGCTGTTTCATCAGAGGAATTATCAATAACAATCTTATGGATTTTTTTCACAAAGGGGCATACTGCATCAATATATTCGCACCCACTTTGTTTAACTGCGCTTAACACCTCTTTGGTAACACCGTGAGTGCGCAAAACAAGAATGGCTCCCTCCGGAACCTGAGATGGCTCCTCTACAACAGTTACACCGCGGCTTGCTAAATCATCTATAACCTGCTGATTATGGATAATGGGCCCTAATGTTGCAACCTTTTTACCCTGAGAAACTAAATCTTCTATAAGTTTAATCGCTCTATCCACACCAAAGCAAAAGCCTGCTTTTTTCGCTAAAACTATTTCAGCCATTAAAGATGCTCCTTTATAGTTTTAAGCATATATTCAATAGCTTCTTCAAGATTAAGTTCAGTTGTATCAACAAGAACCGCATCCTCAGCCTGCTTAAGCGGAGCGATTTCACGATTCATATCCTGATAATCTCTTGCTTTTATCTCTTCAAGAATTTTATCGTAATTAACATCCTGACCCTTTTCGGTAAGCTCTTTAAAGCGGCGATCGGCTCGAGCCTCTGCAGAAGCAGTAAGGTAGATTTTAATTTTAGCATCAGGCAAAACAACCGTGCCTATATCTCTGCCATCCATAATACAATTGTTTTTCTTTGCAATATCTCTTTGCAAATCAAAAAGAAATTCTCTTACGGCAGGAATAGCAGAAACATTTGATGCTGCCATTGATACTTCATTTTGCCTTATAGCCTCAGAAACATCTTCATTGCCCAAAAACACTCTTTGCTCGCCGTTTACAAATCTTAAAGAGATCTCTAACCCCTCAAGCGTAGGAACAACATCTTCCGCACTTTTGGTATTCTTGCCCTGCCTTAAAGCATTAAGCCCCACTGTTCTGTAAAGGGCGCCTGTATCAACATAGATATAACCAAGCTCCTTTGAAGCAGTTTTTGCAATTGTGCTTTTGCCTGCACCTGCAGGACCGTCAATAGCGATATTTATTATCATAATAAATCCTCCGTTATATACTGCTTCCTGCCAGATGACCGGTAGAAAACGCAATTTGTAAATTAAACCCGCCTGTGTAGGCATCAACATCTATTACCTCGCCCGCAAAATAAAGACCCTCTGTTATTTTGCTCTTCATTGTTTTGGGGTCTATTTCTGAAACATTTATACCGCCTGAAGTGATGATAGCTTCATCAATTGGCCGAAAATCAGTAACGGTAAGGCGAATATCCTTCAGGAGATCTACTAGCTCCCCTCTCATTTCCTTAGTAACCTGATTTGATTTTATGTTTCCGTTTAATCCTGAAAGCTTAACAACAATCGGAATCATTTTTCTCGGAAGCATCAGAGCAAGAGTGTTATAAAGATTTTTATTTGAACATTCAAGCAAATCTCTTTGCAGCCTTTTATCAAGCTGTTCGTGAGTTAAAGCGGGTTTAAAATCTATGTGTATTGCATACCTTCCTTTTTCCATATTTCTCATATGAGAAGAAGCAGACAAAATCATAGGACCTGACACACCATAATGAGTAAAAAGCATTTCACCAAAATCTTTATAAACCTCTTTATAGTTTTTTGTATCCTCAACCCTTACTTCAACATTTCTTAAGGAAAGACCTTGAGCATCCGTGCACCAGCCCTCATGGCATTCAAGAGGAACAAGAGATGGCTTTATATCCGTAACAGTGTGACCCGCTTGCTTTGCGAGTGTATAGCCATCACCTGTTGAACCTGTTGCCGGATAGGACATACCGCCCGTTGCAATAAGAACGTTATCGGCATAATATTTTTTCCCATCCTCTGTTATGCAACCCTTTACAGCCCCGTCCTCAATAATAAGCTCGGAAACTCTGCCTTGCTTACGTTTAACACCATTTACGGTAATAAACTTATTAAGAGCATCAACAATATCTAAAGCTCTGTCAGAAACAGGGAAAACGCGGTTACCACGTTCAATTTTAAGCGGAACACCTAAGTTATGGAAAAAGTCGATTGTGTCATCTGTTCCAAAACGAGAAAATGCTCCGTATAAAAACCTGCCATTTACAGGCACGTTACCTATCAACTCATTAAGAAGAGGGCAAGCATTTGTTACATTGCATCTGCCCTTACCGGTTATAGCAACCTTTCGCGCCAACTTTTCATTTCTTTCAATAAGGGTAACGCTCAACCCTCTCTCTGCCGCGGTACCTGCCGCCATTAAGCCTGCAGCGCCGCCACCAATTACGATCAAATCCATAAATAACTCCGTTTATTTATACACTATAAAACTAAAAGCTTGTCCGTCATAACCTTGCCGCAAGAATCCGGCTCAGGTAACGCAAGCGAAAATATATCCCTGGCTTTGCATTCAAGCCCAAACACTCTTTCGGCTTCAAATCCCAATTCTTTAATGTCAGAAGATTTTGTTACTATGGGAAGCGTTGCAGTTTCCTTTGCTTTCGCCAGAAGCTTTGAACCCTTTTCATTAAAACCGAGAACTCTGATATAGGGAACAGGCACCAAAACATCATCCTTGGTTATTCCCAACAAAGCACAAAGCATTATCCTTCTAAGCCTTGAATGAGTATATCTCTTTGTTTTAACTTTTTCAAGTATTTTATCAATACTTCCGCAATCTCTTACAGCATCAGCAAACCGATATTCAAGACCCTCGCTGACATCCGGAAGCTTTTTAAAATCATAGGTTTTCATTGTTCGCAGCTTATAAAGCATTGCCAAATCAAGTTTTTTAAAATCCGCCGGAGCTTTATTAAGCCTTATTTGCTCGGATAATATTTCATAAGATGCCAACGGCATATATTTCTTATAATCCTTACCATTTTTGAGCATTTCTCTTAAAGCAGAAGCAGAACAAATCTCTTCTGATATCTCTGCGCTATCATGGGCAACACCTTTGCGGGAAATTGTTTTCAAGCCCATTTCAAACCCCAAAGCTTTGATTGCTTTTATATATTCAATAGCCAAAATATTATTTGGGAAAGAAAGCAGTTCACCCATTTCTTCTCCGCACATATCTGTTAACGCTTTCTGCCTCGCATCAGGAAAAGACAAGCCCTTATCCAAATAACTTTCTAAAACATCTGTTTTCTCTAATTTTTCCATGGCTTCCACACAATTTACAAGAAGCTTTTCACTGCCACACTCAGAACCAAAGGCGATAGCATCTATACACCCCAATGCGCCTAACACACCTATACCACCCTTCGCAAACCTTTCAGCGCTTGCGGTAGCATAAACAACAGGCAAAGAAAGAACTAAATCTGCTCCGCATTTTAAAGCAGCTTCTGCTCTGGCATAAGGAGATATAACCGCACATTCACCTCGCTGAACAAAGCTTTCAGATATAGCAACGGTTACGGTGCTTTCGGAATCTGTTTTCAAGGAATCTATTAAAAATTTATGTCCGTTATGAAACGGATTAAATTCAGAAACTATGCCGTAATTCACAAAAGCACCCCTTTTCTGATTATTTTATAAAATCTATGTTTTTTACTTGAAAATAAATTTATAAGTGATATAATAAGTTTCGGTTAATATTTTACACAATTA
>JAZUOA010000036.1:0-11169 GCA_045604445.1 Acutalibacteraceae bacterium | reverse complement strand
CGACGGTGAAGTGATTTTTAAAAAGTATTCGCCTATGGGTGAAATCGCAGATTTTTCGGGCAGTTATACCGAGGTTCTGAGCCGAACAAGCGGGTTTCCCGTGGTTATTACCGACCGAGACCATGTGGTTTCCGCCTCGGGAATTACCAAAAAAGAGGTACTTGAAAAGCATATTTCCTCAAAGCTTGAAGAACTGATGGAAAACCGCGAAAGCTTTATTTTTCAAAAGGGCTCCAATGATATTTTAAAGCCGATTGATAATTCAGATTATGAAGCAGCTATTGCCTACCCTATTATCGCCGCAGGTGATATTGGAGGAGCAGTAATTTTTTTAAAAACAGAAAATGGGAATCCTGTTTCAGAAACAGAAATTAAGCTATGCCAGGTTGCCGCTGCTTTTCTTGGCAAGCAAATGGAAGAATAAGTAAACAAAAGTTTTATTCAGGTTTTGTGCAATTCACCAAAACCCATTTTATAAAGTTTTTTAATATTGCTAATATTATCTCCTTATGATAAAATAGATATGTTGGGATTTTGTGTCACTTAGGGTGAAAGGAATTATCCGAACCATATTTTCTACAGGCGGCTTTCCGTTCACCCTGCGTTAAAATACTCGCCAATCCGAAAGGATTAGCTGCGTTTTTGCCTTGTCTGACCAAAAATCCGCACTGTATAAAATCTAGTCTGTTTTATATAAGGAGTTTTGTTATGGCATCGCGCTCTCAAAGAACAGAGGCTCTCGCCTCCAACCTGAAAATATATGTAAGCGATGCTCATATTTTTACATCTGATGCTATTGTTTTAGCAGATTTTTGTGCCCCGCGGCATAAGGATAAATGTTGCGATTTAGGCACAGGCAATGGTATAATACCGCTTTTGTGGCTGCGGGATTTCCAACCCCAAGAAATAACAGGCGTTGAATTATCCGAAAGCGCAATTAACCTTTTAAAAATGACTCTTTCAGAAAACGAAATTGAAGATAAAATCACTCCTATTCATTGCGACTTAAGAAATTTAAAGGGTATACTCCCCTTTGAATATTATGATTTAGTCAGCATTAACCCGCCTTATAAAAAGGTTGGTTCAGGTATTGTTAACGAAGGCGAAGATTATAAAAATGCCAGGCATGAATTCACCTGCACCCTTGAGGATGCCTCAAAAGCCGCCTCTCAGCTTTTAAAATTCGGAGGAAGGTTTTGCATTTGCCAACGCCCTGAAAGGTTGCCTGATATTTTTTCAGCAATGCGAAAATTTAAAATAGAACCGAAGTCAATGAGAGAGGTTATTCAAAGGCAAGGAAAAGAACCCGGCCTTGTTATGGTAGAAGGAAAAAAAGGTTCTGCCTCGGGATTCAGAATTAAACCGCCCCTGATTTTAGAAAATGAAAATGGCGAATATTCAGCAGAAGCCCAAAAGCTGTTTTATGCATATAAATTTAAATAACGGAGGAATAAAAATGAGTAAAGAAACTGTTAAAGAAAAAAACACCACGTTCCTTTCTAAAAAGGAGTTGTGGGCGTTTGCTATCGGCGGTGCAGGCCAAGGCATGATTTATGCTATGATGTCCAGCTACATAAGCGACTATTATGTTAATATACTTCAATTGCCTCTTATGTTTGTTTTGATTTTAATGCTCCTTGCCCGTGTATGGGATGCAATCAACGACCCGCTTATGGGTATAATCGCTGATAAGCGCACTACCAAGCGAGGCAAATTAAAACCATATATTCTTTATGCAACAATGCCAATAGCTATTTTCACCGTGCTTATGTATTTAAGCCCAAATTTAGATAAAACAGCTTTAATGATTTATTCAGCTATTGTTTATGTTGGTTGGGGTATGCTTTATACAATGGCAGATGTTCCATTCTGGGGCCTTCCCAATATCCTCACCCCCAACAGCGAAGAAAGAAGCCAGGTTCTTTCAATCGGTAAAACTGTTAACGGCGTCGGCTCAGCGATTCCTGAGGTTTTGTTCCTTGTTTGCGGACTTACGCTCCCCAAAATCCTTGACACTTCCGACCCCCTTGCATTTAATAAGCAAAAATACCTTATTATTGCAATTATAACAGTTGTTATTGGTTCCATTCTTTATGTAAGAACATATTTCAAAGTAAAAGAAAGAGTAGTTATTCCTCCTAAAAAACGCGAACCCGGTCAGCCCTTAACTATTAAAAGAATTTTCACTTGCAAGCCCCTCATCCTTGTTATTGCTATGGGTGTGCTTTCTTCGGGCAGATATATGGTTCAGGCGGCAGCTCTCCATGTTGCAAGATACGCTTTCTATATTGGACCCGAGCTCACTTCTGATATGACTATTGCAGAGCGCACTGCGCTTATTGACGCCAGCGTTTCTTCAATTAAAACTATTTTCCAGGTTTGTGCAATTGTTGGTATGTTTGGCGCAATGCTCTTTATGCCTGCGCTTATGAAAAAATTTAAATACAGCAAAATCGTTATAACGACCTGCCTTTTAGGCTTTGCCGCAAGCATTTTCACAACACTCATCGGTTGGTTTACGAATAACCTTTATGCTTGCATACCCTTCATTATAATCTCCTGCATTCCTCTTGGTGTTATAAATGTTATTTCAATTGCCATGATTTGCGACTGCCTTGATTACATGGAGCTGAAAACAGGATTCCGCGATAACGCCCTCGGTGCCGCTTGCCAAGGCTTTGTTAATAAACTTGGTAACGCTTTCGCTACCTGCGGAATTGTTTTAATGTATATGTTTATTGATATTGACCCTGCTCAGATGCTTTCCTCAACCGCAGTTATGGCGGCAACCGATTTAACAAGAACTCAAAACTTTGCTATGTTCTCTCTTGTTTCAATCGTTCCCGGTGTAAGTATGCTTCTTTGCGCAATTCCTATGTTCTTCTACAAAATCGATGATATGAAGCCTCAAATTCAGAAAGAGCTTGCCGAAAAAAGACTTACATCAGGTGTTAAAATAGAAAACTGATAAAGAAGGTTTATATTCAAATGAAATACGATGTTGTTATTATTGGTGCAGGCCCTGCCGGAATTTTTACCGCTCTCGAAATGCGCCGAAATGGTTGCCAAAAATCAATTTTGATTGTTGAAAAAGGTCAACCTGTTGAAAAAAGAAGCTGTCCTAAAGCTAAAACAAAGCAATGCGTTAACTGCAAGCCATACTGCCACATTACAACCGGCTTTTCGGGCGCAGGAGCTTTTTCGGATGGTAAACTTTCCCTAAGCTATGAGGTAGGCGGCGATTTACCTACACTTATCGGCGAAGATTTTGCCCAAGAGCTTATTGATTATACTGACAAAATTTATCTTGAATTCGGAGCTGATGAGCATATTGAAGGCATCAGCAACGATGACGAGGTTAAAGAGATAAGAAAAAATGCAATTCAGGCAGGCTTAAAGCTTGTTGACTGCCCTATCCGCCACTTAGGAACCGAAAAAGCACAAACTCTTTATCTTGAAATTGAAAACCATCTCAGAAGCAACAATGTTGATATGATGTTTGGTTACGAATGCAACGATATTATAATTGAGGATGGCATTTGCAAGGGCGTTTTAATAAGCAAAGGCGATGACAAGCAACAAATAGCTGCTAAAAAGGTAATTGTTGCTACAGGAAGACGAGGCGCAGACTGGTTAGAAAAGCTTTGCTCTGAACACGGTATAGAACATCAGGCAGGCACTGTTGATATAGGTGTTCGCGTTGAGGTTCGCAATGAAGTTATGGAAAAAGTTAACCGCGTGCTTTACGAATCCAAGCTTATAGGTTATCCTAAACCATTTAAAAACAAGGTTCGCACATTCTGCCAGAATCCCGGTGGCTTTGTAAGCCAGGAAAATTATGATAACGACCTTGCTGTTGTTAACGGCCATTCTTACAAAGAGAAAAAATCAAACAATACTAATGTTGCGATTCTTTGTTCTCATAATTTTAACCATCCCTTTAACCAACCTATAGAATATGCCCAAAAGGTTGGCGAGCTTACGAATATGCTTGGCGCAGGCCATATACTTGTTCAAAGATACGGTGATATTCTTGATGGCAAACGCACATGGCCAAAAGAGCTTGCGCAATCTAATTTGCGCCCCTCTCTCCCCGATGCAGTTGCAGGCGATATCACAGCGGCAATGCCTTACAGAGCTATGACAAACATTATAAACTTTATTCAGGCAGTTGACCACGTTGTTCCCGGTTTTGCATCAACAGAAACGCTTCTTTACTCACCTGAGCTTAAATTCTATAGTAACAGAATTACTATGGATAAAGAGCTTAACACCAGCGTTGAAGGTCTTCACTGCCTGGGAGATTCTTCCGGCTGGACGAGAGGACTTATGATGGCATCCGTTATGGGTGTTTTAATGGGTAGAAAAATAGCAGAAGAATAAAAGCTTACTCCCTCAACGGTTTTAAATCGTTGAGGGAGATTTGTTATAAATTTTTTAAAACTACATATAATAAAAATATATATGAGAGGTGGGTATATGGTAATTAGCGTTAAATTAAAAAAGCTGATAAAAAATCTCGCTATACCCTTGGCGGTTGGCGGAATTGCAGGATTTCTAACGAGAAACGATGTTAAAGAATTCATGGCAACTGCTCAAAAACCAGCCTTTATGCCACCCGGGTGGCTTTTTCCGGTTGCTTGGACTATCCTTTATACTCTTATGGGAATTGCGGCTTATCTGGTTGAAACAAGCCCCAAAGCAAAAAATACAAGAGCATTTATTTTTTATTACGCTCAATTATTTTTTAATTTCTGTTGGAGCTTTATTTTCTTTTCCTGGAATATGTATCTTTTTGCATTAGTTTGGATTATAATCTTACTTGCTCTTATAATTATAACAACATTAAAATTCTATAAAACCGATCCCAAAGCCGCATATTTGATGATACCCTATATTTTATGGGTAAGCTTTGCAACAGTTTTAAATTATAGCATCTACACCCTTAATTGAATTATTAAAAATCGGGACTTTCTCAGGTTTTTAAAACCTGCGAAAGTCCCTTAATTTATATAATTTTTCGGTCTGCGCTTTTTATATCCCATCTTTCAATTCAGGGTGAATAATTGGTTATCCTTATCGTAATCGGAAGACCAAACTGTAATAGTATAATCTGAAAATAATTCTTTTATTCCCAAATCATCCCCTTCAACTTCTGCATTAAGTTGAGCAAGGGCATAAGAATCGAGCTTGCAACGAAGCATACAAAGCCCATCATACTCGGTAGTTATAAACTTCCAATCGTATTTAATTCCGCCTTTTTCAAACCCAAAACAAAGGAAATTGTTTTCAAAATTATGATTAAGCTCTTTGTAGGCATCCTCATCTTCAAAATATACATCCATCCAGATAAACTCATCAGTTTTGACTGCTTCGACTGCTTTTATACCTTGAACCTTTGAAGTAATCACCAATGGAGACTGACCATAAACAGAATTAAACTCTTCGCTTGTTTTCCCGTAAGTACCAATAACCGTTCTGCCAACTCCGGCATTCGATTTATGGCGCAAGTAAACATTAAACTTTAAAGCATTAAAAATGTTTTGATAATTAACAGTTAATTCATCAGTAAGCGCAACGGCATTTGTAAGGTCATCAATATCATATAAGTAATAGGAAACGGTTGTATCATCAACCACCTTAAGCTCACCGGGGCATTTAACCTCAGCTCCGCCTCTTACATAAAAGCAAAACTCAGGATAAACATTATAAGAAAAATCATTACTTGCATAATGGGTATTCATCAATGCTTCTTTATTATTAAATTCAACTGTAATTTTTGCGTAATCCTTCTGATAATCGCAAACAATCCCCTTAATATCGGTAACGCGCTTTTTTATATTCTCAACCTCAACAGTGTTTTCGGTAGTTAAAACAGGAGCTACTGCCTCTGTTGAAGCTTCTGTTGTTGTGGTTGCTTTCATTTCTTCAGATTTTTCTCTGATTGCAGAAGAAAGGCTGAAAACAACTATAAGCACCAAAATAAGCACTACAACAAACAAACCAAGTATAAAAGGATTCTTCTGAATTTTATAAGACAAGCTATTTTTATCCTTCTTATTCATTATTATCCTCCGCGTCCTTTTTGCTTTCCCGCGCTTTTTCGGCTGCCTCGCGCTCTTCCTTTTCCTGCTTTTCAGCCTCTTGATAAGCCTTATTTGCAGCCTTCTCAATTTCGCGCTTTGCTTTGCGCTCCTCGCGTAGCTCTTTTCTGGTAGGCTCTTGTGAAGGAGGCATATCTGTAAGCTTCATAAAGTCAATTTTTGCCATTCTTGTTTTAGGAAGAGCATCAAGAACGGTAACAAAGCTTGGTCTTGAAAATCTTTCAAGCTTACTGTCACAATATTCTTTAATTGCCTTTGCAACCTCATCGGGTTTTTCAGTTGGTTGATATAGGGAAACAAAAAGCTTTATTACAGGCTTGCTGTCTACATACCCTTGAACCGCACAAGCTTCATTGATATAATCAAGCTTTAATACCTCTTGCTCAATATCATTAGGGTAAACATTATAGCCTGAAATGATTATCATTCTCTTTTTTCTGCCTGTAAAGAAAACGTAACCATCTTCATCCATATAGCCCAAATCACCTGAACAAACCCAGCGCCTACCCTTTCTATCTTCATAAACGCCGCTATCCTCGCTATCAAAATAGCCTTCCATAACAGTCGAACCGGAAACAACAATTTCACCAATATTGTTCGGAGGAAGCTTCTTTCTCTTTTCATCCCAAATTTCAACAGTTATACCATCAAGAGCCTTGCCGATAGAGTTTTCCTTGTAGGCACCTTTTATATTTGCAGTGCAAACGGAGCTAACCTCTGTAAGACCATAACCTCTGTAAAGCTTACCTTTAGCATGATATTTTTCGAGTTTGGAGTTAAATGCATTAAGGAAAGTATCGCTTATTATATCTCCGCCCGCCCACAAAAGACGAAGCTTTGAAAGATGCTCACCTTCAAAATTTGAGGCTTCAAACATCTTTTTGAACATATTCGGAACACCGACAATATACGTAATATTATATTTTTTTATAAGGCGATTTGCTTTTTCCGCAGAGAAACTCATCATAGGTATGCATATAAACCCGGCACACATACTAAAATGCATAACAACGCCTAAGCCAAAAGCATGAAAAAGAGGTAACACAGCAAGTGAACATTCGGCACCCGGTGCATGCGGCGAATCAAAAAAGCTGAGCTTATAGGAAAGCTCGTTAAGATTTTTCGAAGTAAGCTGAATAGTTTTGCTTTTGCCGGTTGTGCCGCCACCATGAAGATAAACCGCAACATCATCACCGTTATTTTCAAGCTTAGGAGCAACGTTGTTAAGATGGCAGATTGTGTGGTAAGATGCTCTGTTTGAGGAAGGTGTTTCCTTTGCCTTGATTTTAGAATAAACCTTAAGAGCAGGGCGAACTAATGTTGGTGCATAATCAGATGGAGAACAAACAATTACAAGTTTATTTCTCCTGCGAAGCATACTAACATATTTTTCCATTAAAACATCTAATATGAAAATTGCTTTTGAATGAGAAGCTTTTAAAATATCCTCAAGCACATCAGGCGGTGTAAGCGGATGGACAATATTAGCAATTGCACCAATTCTGTTAATAGCATAAAATGCTGCGAAGCTCTGAACAGTATTGGGAAGAAAAATTGTTACTACATCGCCTTTTTTTATATTTTTACTGTGAAGAAAACCTGCAATTGCTTCAATATCGCGCATAAATTTTTTGCGGCTTATAAGATTACCGAAGCTTTCAGCAACATCGTAAACGCCAAAATCTTTAGTGCAATCGCGGAAGAACTCAAAACAGTTTCTGTTTTCGGGTTTAATCATATCGATATGATTCCTTTCAAAATTTACAGTATATCCTAATATTTATAGTATAGCATTAACCATTCTATTTTAATTATTTTGGCATTGTTTGTCAAGTTTATATACTTTATTTCTGAGTTTCTTCATAATCCTTAACATTAATATAAGGATAATGGGAAAAACAACTGCCGCAAAAACACCTTGTTTTAAATTATCATTTAAAACACTTGTAGCAAACCCTACAACAGTTGGACCAAAAGAGCAACCGAAATCACCAGCTAAAGCGAGGAACGCAAACATTGCCGTTCCGCCTTTTGGAAAGCTTTCGGATGCAAGAGAAAATGCCCCGGGCCACATAACACCAACAGAAAAGCCGCACAGCGCACAACCCGCAAGTGAAAACATGGGATTTCCTGAAAACGAAGCTATGGAATAAGAACCAATGCACAATAGCGCACAAACAGTCATATATTTATTCAAATCAATTTTTTCGCTTATTTTTGAATAAACAACACGGGATACTCCCATAGTTACGGCAAAAAGGCATGGCCCTGCAAGGTCACCAAATGTTTTCGAGACACCTAACCCGGCTTCTGCAAAAGCAGAAGCCCACTGACTCATCCCCTGCTCAGATGCGCCTGCACACATCATTATTATAATAAAAAGCCAAAATTGCTTTGATGAAAAGAGAGATTTCAAACTCATCTGCTCCCCCTCGTTAGTAAGGCGAGCAATGGGAACCTGAGCAAAATAAAAAGTATTCAACAAAGGAATTATTGCCCAAAGCAATGCTAAATTCCGCCAATTTTCAATACCGAAAATTTTAAAATACAATGTTGAAGCAAGAACAACGAACAAATGCCCCCAACAATAAAAGGAATGAAGCAAGCTCATAGCCGCTTTTTTTGCTTTTATAGGGCACGCTTCCACAATAGGGCTTACAAGAACCTCAATGAGACCGCCACCGGTTGCATAAAGAAGAATTGCAGCAATTAAACCCGAATAAGCATCAGGAAAAATATCAGGAAAAATGCCTAAGCCTGCTATACCTAAAGCAGAAAAAAGCTGAGCAGCAACAATACATTTACGATACCCTATTTTATCTACGACCTTCGCGCAAATAACATCTATAAACAACTGAAATAAAAAGTTGATTGTAACAAGGGTTGTTATTTTTCCCATAGGAATACCAAATTCTTTTCTAAATGTTAAAAAAAGAAGCGGTGCAAAATTATTAACAATAGCCTGAATAATATAACCGAAATAACAGGCAAAAACGGTGTGATTATAATTATTTTTTAAAGACATTTTTACCACTTTCTATTAGCAACATCGGGGCATTTGTTATTTTTGAAGGCGGCTCTGAATTCAACATAGCACCCGCATTTTAAACAAACACCCGATATTAGATTATCGCATTTTTTACAGAACCCAAGCCTTTGCTCATAAAGCTCTTTTTCACATCTTTCTTCACAAGACAATCTTTCTATGCGTTCTTTAATGCTTTCAATGATTTCCGCCTCCGCACTTTCGCGCAGAAGGCACCTTTTACACTCAGTAACCATCACTTAATTACAAATTTTACAACACTGCAAGGAGGAACATTGGCAACAAATCCATCATTAGTGATAGTAAAATCAGAGAATACTTGAGTTTTAACAGCATTTTTATTTTCAAAAGTATTATGATCGTCCATTTTACCTGCAAGAATTTCAGCAGAAACTGATGTAACTCTAAAATCTGCAATTTGGCACTTAATCATTTCAGCATCATTTAAAGATGAATTGGAAATTGTAGAAATAATAGTTCCATCCTCTTTAACGGAAGCGCTTTCTGTAAGAATTGGTGTTTTCTTGTTATCTTCAAAATAATCAGTGGTTAAAAAGCTGCCTAAAAGGATGTTTTCAGAATGGTCTTTAAACATTTTGAAAATATGATATGTAGGCGTCAGGAGCATATCCTCGCCATCCGTCAAAATAACTGACTGCAAAACATTAACGGTTTGAGCAATATTAGCCATTCTGACTCTATCGGAATGCTTATTAAATATATTAAGAGTTAAACCTGCAACAATTGCATCTCGCATTGTGCTTTGTTGATACAAAAAGCCCGGATTTGTCCCTTCTTCAACATCAAACCAAGTGCCCCATTCATCAACAATTAAATCAACTCTTTTTTCAGGGTCGTGACGATTCATAACTTCAGTATGGCGAGTTATAAGCTCTTCCATTTTGTATGCTTTTTGAATCGTTATATAGTATTCATCTTCGTTAAAGCTTGTTGCAGAACCTTTATGATTCCAATCAGGACCCGGTACGGTATAATAATGAAGAGAAAGACCGTTCATTTTATTGCCGGCATAATGCATTACCTCATCAGTCCAGGTAAAATCAAAAGCATTTGGACCACAAGCAATTTTATAAATCGGGTTATTGTGGTCATAATCTCTAACATAAACACGATAACGGCGGTATTGGTCAGCATAAAAATGAGGCATCATTTCGCCACCACAACCCCAGCTTTCATTGCCAACCCCAAAATATTTTAATTTCCAGGGCTTTTCTCTACCGTTCTTTTTTCTTAGCTCACTCATCGGAGAAAGACCGTCAAAGGTAATATATTCAATCCATTCGCTCATTTCCTGAACTGTTCCGCTACCTAAATTACCATTAACATAGGCATCGCAACCTAATTGCTCGCAAAGCTCAAAAAATTCATGGGTACCAAAGGAATTATCCTCAACTACACCACCCCAATGAGTGTTAATCATTTTTTTGCGGCTTTCCTTAGGACCAATACCATCTTTCCAATGATATTCATCGGCAAAACAACCACCCGGCCAGCGCAAAACAGGAATTCCCATCTCTTTTAAAGCATTAATAACATCTATGCGCATTCCTTTAACATTAGGTATTGGCGAACCCTCTCCTACATAAACCCCTTCATATATGCATCTTCCCAAATGCTCGGAAAAAGTGCCATAAACATCTTTATTTATTTTCGAAAGCCTTTGATTTGGGTTTATAAGATACTTTTTCATAATTATAAGTCACCTCAAAACAATAATTTAACACATAGCTATTTCTTTCTAAGAATACCATAACCAAAAGCTTTTTTCAATAATATTGAAAACTTGTCAAGCTACTTGCTATTTTAAAATCGACCTCCAATAAAAAATACACTAAAATGAATGAAAATTCACTATTTTGCAATAATATATTGTACTTTTTTTAACAATTTTTTACCATAAATGACAAGTAATTGTAATAAAAATCTTTTTGGTTTTCACCTTATTTTTATTGAATCATACAATATTGTTGAATACCTATACAAAAATATTGCAATTTC
>JAZUOA010000035.1:0-6408 GCA_045604445.1 Acutalibacteraceae bacterium | reverse complement strand
TTGTTTTTGCTCGGTTTGTTCGTTCTGCATCATTTTTTCCTATCCCCTAAAAAAGGGGCTGTAAAACATTGGTTTTTACAGCCCCTTTTTTCATTTTTTAAAAGAAAAAGTTTATAACCGTGTTTAAACCATGAACTGTTGAAGTAATGGTTTTATCAAAGCCTGAAGGAGTTGTATCCTCAATCAATCCTACTCCTACAAGAGCAACTCTTAAATCCTCTTCTGCAGCTTTCCAGCTTTCCGTATCAACAATTGTTTCGCCCAATTGCCTGTTAACCTCATCAACCGCTGCCTGAACGGCATCTATCTGCTCCTGAGCGTAAACAGATTTATCTGCTTCTTCCCAGACTGCAATGTATTCCTTAGCAGTCCTTGATAACCTACCCTCGTTATACTGAGGATAAATATCAGGCACACTGTAAACATCATCAATATTTTCGTCTGTCATAATATCAAATGCCATTTTTAAAGCAGCGTCATTTTGAGGAAGCTTTTCATGATCCTGATTTTTAATATACCATGTTGTGCAAGGTAAAAGACCAGTTGTAGGGTCAACCGTGTTATCAGGTGAAATATGGTCGTGGGCAGGGTTATTGCAATAAGTTCCTGCGGCAATATAATCCTCTCCCAAGGTTTTGCCTACATCAGCAAAGGTTGCCCACATTGAAGCGGAATTAGAATGAACTATACCGTCACCATTGGTTTTATTATAATCTCTGCAAAGAGGGAACATACCGCCACCATAGCAACAAATATTAAATGCTTCTGCGCCTGTATC
Source organism: Acutalibacteraceae bacterium (assembly GCA_045604445.1). Classification (GTDB taxonomy): domain Bacteria; phylum Bacillota; class Clostridia; order Oscillospirales; family Acutalibacteraceae; genus DTU089. The sequence continues at coordinate 5,630 of JAZUOA010000035.1, read as the reverse complement.
CATAAGAGCATAAAGATTTTTTCCGAAATTTGCTCTCGCATTCATAAAGTAATCAACTTTTTCTGCAATTACCGCATATTCCTCATCTGCAATCCATTTTGCCCTTGCCTCTTCATAATAATCGGTAGGACAAAGCGCCCACATAATTGTTGTTGTTCGTATACCTGCTTCGCAAACACCATCTGCAAGAGAAGCTAATGCACTTTTCAAAACATCATCCGGAAGAATCCGAAGAACAATATTAAGGAAATATGCCAACGCGCTATCGCCTAAAAGGGTTGGAAGGAATTTGCCGTAAAGCATTTCATCATCATACAAAATGCTTAAATTGCCTGTTAAAATATCACCAATAATATCGGAACCATCAATTGCAGGAATAACAAAAAGCATTCTTTTTATAAGGTCATAATCCTCAGGATATGTTTCGAGATAGTTTACCGCAATTGTTCCGCCAAGGCTTATATGGCAAAGCTTAACCTGCTCTGCACCAGTCTGAGGCAAAACGACATCGTGAATATAGTGGTGAAGCTTTTCTGTTTCCCCTATAACATCGCCAAATGAATCATAACCGAAATAATAAATTTTTTCTTCGCCTACGATATCAGCTAAGCCTTGAAGAGGAATGAAATTACAGTAGTATTCCTTGAGCTCCTCTGTCATTTCGCTCATAGGATATTCGTAGCAAGGCACCTCAACCGGTGTGAGATAGTTACCCTCGTTATCCTTATGGATTGCATAAAGGGCATTATAAGCACCTGTTCGCATAGCTTCGGAAAGGCCGGCGTCTGTTCTTGTAACCACTGAAGAAACAAGAGGAACTAACGCCTCCTTCAAAAGCGCGGTAACATCAATCTCAAGAGGCCAACCGGTAATATAATCACCGTTTTTATCGGTCATTCTTGAGCCATCCTCATTAAGAAGATATGTATCGTTTTGGCTCATACCATGAACAATTATAATGGGTGTTTCTGTATCATAATCCGGAGTATAAGCAGTTGACACAGTAGAAACAGCCGCCTCTGCAGAAGCAGGAACAACCGCAACAGAAACAAGCATTGCAACTGCAATGATAATACTAATCAATTTTTTTACTTTCATTAACAGCACCTCTTGTTAATAATTTATTAACCAAATTGTAACACAAATTAAATGCTTTAACAATAAAAGCATTGCACAAGTTTTTTCATCAAATGTTGTAAAAAAACACAAATCCACCGAAAAAATCGGTGGATTTATTTTATATGAAATATTTTTCTGCTTTAAATCTGTTCTTAAATTCAAAAAAATGTTCCAACAGCTTTGAAAAACGGCTTATGAGAAAACCATTTATAAAAGCGCAGATTATTGTCCCTGATTTTACTCCCTCAAAAACACCGAAACCGAAAAATGCGAATGATAGAATTATACCAAGAACAACGCTGAAGCAATCGTAAGCAGTTTTCACCTTATTTATGTTGCAATTGAATTTTGCCGATAGCTCTTTAACAATCAACTCGTAAGCCTCAGGCGAAATATATGTATGGAAGAAAAGCGACACCGCCAAAGAGCAAAACACCGTGCCTAAAATATACCATACTATTCGAATACCAAAAGCTGAATCAGGAAGTGGTTCGATAAGCGCCATTGCCATATCAAGCAAGGTTCCGTAAATAACGGCAGTAATAAATGAAAACAAATAGGATAATTTAAATTTTCTCATTACAATTACCGTTGCGATTACCAATAAGCCCTGAAAAAAATATTCTGCAACACCAAAAGAAAACCAAGGCAAAAATTGCGAAATTTTCAGATGTAATATATAAGCAGGCGCCACAACCATTGACATCCCAAAATCAGCTTTTTCCGTAAATGCCGCCGCAAATGCCATTATCACAAGCCCTGATATATAAGAAATTTCGGTACAAAAAACTTTTTTCTTCATAAACACTATTCCGATTCTTTCTTAAGCTTTGCAAAAAGCATATCGAACCCTTTATCAACAACAGGATAAAGATATTTTACAATCAACACCGCAACCAAAGCACATATCGCTCCCGAAATAACGCCTGCAATAACATCTGTGCAATAATGAACCTCAACATAAATCCTCGAGAATCCCATAAGAGCCGCAAAAATTGTTACAGGAATACCTATCTTTCTATTGTGCCACAAAAGAGCAATTGCAGCAGCGAATGCAGATGCTGTGTGACCAGATGGGAATGAATAGCTGGTAGGTCTGCTTATAAGCTCCGGAAAAACATATCCTTCACTCCAAAATGCATATTTTTCCGGGTTTGTTTCAAAAAGGTTAAATGGACGGGGTCTTGCAAAAAATTCTTTAAGGAAAAGGTCGTTACAAAGAAGCATCACAAGAAGAGCCATTATAACCGCAAGGCCTGCTTTTCGGTATTTTTTAGTAAACAAAAGCACCAAACCAATAATTATAAAAGCTGCTCCGCCATTGCCGAGGGTGGTAATTCCTACCATAATTCCATCAAGTATTTCATTCTGTATGCTCTGAATCCATTGGAACACATTCAAATCAAAATTTAAAAATGAATCAAACATAGCTTGCATTTTATCACATCTTTCCTTTCATTTAGTTTATTTCATCAAGGCTTGCACCTTTTGTTTCTTTAACCTTAAGAGTAAATATAACAGCGGCAACGGTAACAGCAGGAATTGATACCATAAGACACGCCCACCAAATCGGCATAGCAGTCATTCCGATGATTGTAGTTAAATAACCAACTGCAAGACCGATTATAACCAAAAGACCTTCCGCCCCTACAACTGATGCGCGAATATCTGTCGGTACCTTTTCGGTCATCATAACATTCATATAGTCCCTGCCAATCCAATAAGAGCCTTGGTAAAGACCAGCAAGCGAACCGATAAAATACGGATTCCAGTTATTGAGAATACCGGCAACGAAAAGCGCATAACCTACCACACAGGTTATTGAAAAGAGAGTAACCGTAACTTTTCTGCCCAATTTATCAGCAACAAAGCCTGAGAGAAAGGTAATCGCAGCATAAATTACCGGCACCATAAACAGAGCCTTTGTAATATTACTTGTGCTCATCCCCGCCCGATGCATTGAAGATTCAAAATAAAGCGCAATTGCAGGCATTGCGGAATCAAAAATAATATGAGAAATAATAAGCATTTTGGTATCTTTATTGGCAAAAATGTATTTAACTCCGTTAAAAACACCTGATTGATTCCTTTGTGCCTCTTTCTGTTTCTTTTTTAAGGATTTTTCCGCCTGCCGTTCTTCATAAGGGCGAGAAAGATACGCAATTCTTTCACCAATAAACACTTTTGTATCTTTAGCCAAAAGGAGCACAAGGCAAACTGCCGCAAAGCCGATAAGCGCCGGCACAAGAAAAATCTCTCGCCATTTTGTTGCATCGTCACCCATTAACATATCGCGAAGAGCAGGAATTAAAATAACCCCTAAAATGCCGAAGCTTTTAAGAAAACTGTAAATTTTTGCTCTATGCTTACGAGGAGCTTCCTCCAAAATATAGATAATCTGAATATCGTGGCCCATAAAAAAGCTGATAATCGCAAAACCTATAAGAAACATTATGTAGCTAGATGACAAATGAATAACCAAAAGCCCAACTGCCATACCAAGAGTTGATATAACAAACAGCGGTTTTCTTCCCCACTTATCAGCAAGCGCTTTATAAAATGGTGTAAAAATCCCCAGAACATAGGTGAATACACCTATACTTGAATGGAAAGCAAGGCCATCTTCATAGCTATAATATTTCCCCATGAACGGATTATTTACAAAAAATTCCGTTACAAAGGATGATTGCACCGTAACAGTCAGATTACTTGTAACCTCATCAAGAATGTTAACAACTGCAATAAGTATCAGCAAAATTAAAAAATATTTGCTCCCCGAGCTGCGGTTTTCCATTTTCCGAAGCCTTGAAAGCTCACGTGTTTCACTTTGTAAAATTTTTCCAGTAGTTTTCATATATCTATTTCCTTACACAAATTTTTCACAAAAAATAAATTTTAACAATGCACTAACTCACCACCAAAATCTGATATTCAAAATATGAGAGGCAATAAGGTAATTATTGGTATTACCTTTTTTCTTTCCTCGGTAACCCCTTCATACTCAAAGGTTCCAGTTTTATGCCATAAACTTTATTAAATACAAAATCAACATATGCACGGGATAGAAAGCATAAAAGCCATATTGCATAACTTTACTTGATTTCCCCTTTTCCCCACCATAAAGCCATATCGGGATAAGGGAAAATACTGCAAATCCTTGGGATGGTATTTCAAAAGTTTTGCCGAGAATTTCAACAGGAAATACCTGTCCCTCAAAGAATACAATATTGATAAGTATCATTGCCACAAGCTGCGCAAGCCAAGCAAATTGAAAATTTTTCAGAACATAGAACATTACAACTGTAAGCATACCCAAAAATCCGTAATCAACGAAGCCAAAAGTCGCTGCAATACAAATTAAGCTCAACCACAAAACAGAAAGTGCAATATTCTTTGCCGTGCGGTTTTTCCTGGCCTTATCAATTACACTTATTGCAAGCAAGCCCAAAAGCAATGTAAATAATACATTTTGGTGAAAAGGATTAAAAAATCTGCTACTATAAAAGAGATTAAATGGGATTTCGGTAACTATTGCGAATCCTAAAAGTCGCAACACATACTTTTTGAAATTCGAGGTATGAATAAAACCCTCTGCAATCTGAAAAGCAAAAATCGGAAACGCCATCCTGCCAATATAGGTCATCCAATCGCCAAAGCTCATATAAGTTGCCCAAATATGATCACTCAACATAAGAACAATCGCAATTATTCTGAGCATATTTGAGGTTAAGCCACCAAAAGGAATTTTAATTAACGGACTGTTAGTGGGTAATTTCTTTTTTATATTTTCATTCATTTTGTTCACTCCTTTATGCTTTTCTAATATCATTATACTGCATATGCATAATTGCAAACAAGTGCTTTTAGAATTTTTTCTGTAACAACATCTTCAATTACATCCTCTATAGTTATCTCAGCCAACAAAACCGGCATAATGAATGTTATATATAAACTATAAAACTCAGCTATCTTAAAGAAATGAGATAGCTGAGTTTTGTTTATAAATCTTCATTTTTTAATAAGGTGTAATCTTCGAATAACTACGGTTTATACCTTTCATAAACTTTTCGCGGTCAATTATCTTATCCAAGAGGAACTAAAAAATTCATTTCTTCTTTTCCGCCAATTCTATGGCAGCATCAATATTTTCAGCAAAGAATATTTTATCAGTAAGCTTTGCTTTTTCAAGACTTTTTAGCGGTTGTTCATTAACATGCGAAAGAATAAGTGTTTTGTTTTGCTTTTTACAAAGCTTAATAATTGTTTCAAAGCTGTGAAGCCCCGTAGCATCAATAGCAGGAACGCTTCTCATTCTCAAAATAAGGACTTGTTTATCCGTATTCTTGATAACATCAGCAATTTTTGTTGATGCACCAAAGAAAATAGGCCCTGTAATTTCAAACACCATGGTATTTTCAGGCACTTTTTTGAGCCTTATATTTTCATCATCATTATTCTCGTCAATTTCTTTCCAACCATAAGCATCTGTTACATCGCTCATTCTCTTCATA
>JAZUOA010000034.1:0-14696 GCA_045604445.1 Acutalibacteraceae bacterium | reverse complement strand
TGAAATCCCCACCAACAAGCCTATGATCAGAAAGGATAATGACGACGTTCTTTATAAAACAGAGGAAGCAAAATTTAGTGCAATTGTTGAGCAAATTAAGGCTTGCCACGAAAAAGGGCAGCCTGTGCTGGTTGGTACTGTTAATATAGAAAAGAGCGAAAAGCTTTCACGCTTCCTTAAAAAATCAGGAATAAAGCACGAGGTTCTTAATGCTAAATTCCATGAAAAAGAGGCGGAAATTGTTGCTCAGGCAGGTAAATTCGGAGCAGTTACAATCGCAACCAATATGGCAGGCCGTGGTACCGATATCATATTAGGCGGTAACCCTGAATTTATGGCTAAAGCCCAAATGAGAAAAATGGACTTTTCCGAAGAGCTTATTGCAGAAGCAACAGGATTCGCAGAAACAGATAACGAGGACATTTTAAACGCTCGCAACACCTTCCGCGAGCTTGAAGCTAAGTTTAAAGCAGAAACAAGCGCAGAAGCAGAAAGGGTTCGCGAAGCGGGCGGTCTTTGCATTATAGGCACCGAGCGCCACGAATCAAGGCGAATTGATAACCAGCTCCGCGGCCGTGCAGGCCGTCAGGGCGACCCGGGTGAAAGCAGATTTTACCTTTCTGCCGAGGATGATTTGTTGAGGCTTTTCGCAGGTGACCGTTTCTATAACACTCTTGACGCATTCAAGAGCATCGGCGATATGCCCATTGAAGCAAAGCTTTTCACTTCAACTATTGAAAACGCTCAGAAAAAGGTTGAGGGTAACAACTTTGCTATCCGCCGAAATGTGCTTAAGTATGATGACGTTATGAATAAACAGCGTGAGGTTATTTACGGCCAACGTAATCAGGTGCTTGACGGTGAAGATATTTCAGCTCTTATTCAAAAAATGATAGTTGATACAATTTCGGAATCTGTTGATTTCTACTGTCCTGCAAAGGTCAGCGTTGATGAATGGAATATTACAGGCTTGAAAACAAAATATGGTTGGCTTTTGGGCGATACCGATATTGATGGCTTCAATGATAGCGAGGAACTTACCGAGCTTCTTCTCAATAAGGCACAAGAAATTTATGATGAGCGAAAAGCTGAATTCGGTGAAGATACCGTTAAAGAGCTTGAAAGAGTAGGTCTGCTTCGCAATGTTGACATTCGTTGGATGGAGCATATTGATGCTATGGATCAACTCAAACGCAGTATGGGCCTTATGGGCTATGGCGGTAAAGACCCTGTTATTGTTTTCCGCGATGAAGGTCTTGATATGTTTGAGGAAATGACCAACGGAATCCGCGAAGGCACTGTTGATTTCGTTCTTCAAACAAGAATCCGCAAGGAAGCACCAATGGAAAGAAAACAAACAGTTAAAATTACAGCAACCTCAGGCTCCGATGACGGAACAGTAAAAAAAGAACCTAAAAAGGCAGATAAAAAGCCAGGCAGAAATGACCCTTGCCCCTGTGGTAGCGGTAAAAAATATAAAAAATGCTGCGGAATGAATGAATAAAAAAATCAAAAAAAGGTACCTAAGGCGATTGCCTTAGGGAGCTTCTATTTCCTTTTTAGTCGTTTTCTGCTTCTGCTTGTTTAATTATTTCTTCGGGAACGGCTTCACCGTGTTTAACAAACAAAATAAGGAATATAGCAATTGCAAACATTATGGGGCTATAATAGAACAGCGACATATATGTTCCTGCAAACATTCTTATAAATCCGTAAACGATAGGTGAAGCAATCTGAGCTGAGAAGGTTGCTGTGTAATAATAGCCTGTGAAAGTACCAACCTTTTCAACACCGCCAATTTCAAGAACAAGAGGCAATGTGTTAACAGTAATAAACATATTAGCTGCACCGCCCAAAATGAGAACGGGATATATAAGCACGCGAAGAATTGCAGTAATATCATCAACTGTTGAAGTAACGGCTTCTAAAGCGCCTGCGAAATCAGTTTCGCCATCAATCAGAACCTCTTCTGCAACAGCAATTATTGCATTATAAACATCCTCACCTGAGGTTTCAACCATATATTTATCAAAAGCAACATAGATTGAATCTTCTGTAGGAGCCTTCTTGTATTCAAGGTAGCCCTCCATGGAAAGAACATCTTCATCGCTGAGGGTTACGCCCTCTGCCTGAGCCTTATCGCTGAGAGTGCTGTTGTAATTTTTAATATTGTTATCTACTGCAATATAAGCATTATTAACTTTAACATATTCGTTGATTGTAAGATTTTTGCTTCCGAGCATACCAACGAAAACGCCAAAGAACACAATAAATGCGGCAAGGAATACTGCAAGACCTGCCATTATTGTTTTCTTTCTGCCAACCTTGGTTCCCATTTTACCTGCAGGGATAGCAGCCGCACCTGAGCAAACTGCAAAAATAAGCATGATAATTGTTGCTTCTGAGGTAATCATATGAAGAATTTCCTGAGCAAACAATGAGAAGAAGGTAGTAATAGCATTTGCTGCGCAGAAAAGGAAGAAAAGAGTGCCGAGCATAAAGATAAGGCTCTTTCTTTCACCTTTTGAAAGCTTAACTGCTTTAAGGGCTGCCTTTTGCGCTTTAGCTTCCGCTTTTGCCGCTTTCTTTCTTGCCTTAGCATCAGCATATTGATTCATTTCGCCTTTAAGCTTGATGCTTGTATCTTCTTCCTTAACAAAGAAAAGAAGCACCAGCATACCGATTATCATAATAAGAGAACCGATAAAGAAAACATAGGGGAATGAAAGTGTTTCATCTGCTTTAATCTCTGCCTTGCTGTAGCCTGCAACAAGTGTGCAAAGAGCAATACCGATTGTGCCGGCAACCATACCGATTGCAGAACCCAAACCACCCATAAGGTTAATAACCGCATTACCCTCTGAACGAAGCTCAGGAGGTGTAAGGTCGGGCATCAACGCAACAACAGGCGCTCTCCACAAGGACATTGAGAAAACAAACAAAATAACCGTAATCATTGTAAGAGGAAGCTGTAATACGCCCTCTGTGTTAAGAGCAACAATCGGAATTAACGAGAAAAGAACTGCTGAAACAGGAGCGCATGTAACAATGAAGGGACGGCGCTTACCTAATTTAGAATGGCAGTTATCAGAAAGCTTTCCGAATGTTGGCTGGAATATAACACCGAAAATATTATCAAAGGTCATAATAATACCAATGAATAACGGAACAAGCGTAAAACCACCGGTTAAAGAAACCGTGCTTTCACCCTGAGCCTCTGCGAATTTGCCAATCCACGGAATAGCCTCTGCGAGAGCGGCACTCAGTTTTGTAACTGCATCGCTTTCGGAAAGAATTTTGTTAAGAATTTTTGTAATATAAGGGTCATAAATTGCCCAAGCAATTGATGTTGCAAGGAAACCGAAGCCTGTAAGAATAGTCTTTTTATAATTAAGCTTCATTTTTTTCTCTGCCATCTTTTCTCCTCCTTTTACATCGAGCCACGCCCGATTTTTTACAAATAACATTGTAACATAAGTTGCAAGAAAATCCAACAAAATAAAGAGCCAATATTATTTTTTGGAACTTTCCATAAATAATACGGCTCTTTTTTGGTTAGAATTTTATTTACTGTTTACTGCGATAGCTTTCAGCTTCCCAATTCACAATGAAATCGGTTAATTCATCTGCCTGAGCATTTGCACCGCCAAAAGCCTTTGCATAAGTGAAAATTTTCATAGCGTCATTGAAAAGCGCGGCGGCTGTTTCGCTGCCTTTAAGAGAATAATCAACAGCATAAAGCCCGCAATCTTTAGCAAGCAAAACCTTTGGCATAAAGCCATTATCCTCTTTATATTTCAATACCCTTTCCTTAACATCCTCCTTTTCTTCAATATAAAGGGGATAGGGCTTGCAATATACTATTTGGTCGGGATTAAAGGGAAGATATATTTTTTTAAAGCTATCTTCATCTTTTGCAAAATCCATTGCAATTTTTGAGGGCTCGTAGGTAACAACAGCACCCTCGCCGAAAACATCTGCTATTTCATTAAATATTACCTGAGATTTATCGCCTGAAAGCGCTGCCATTTCAAAATCCGGCTCCTCCTGAACCTTGCTTCTGATTTTTTGCATCACCGAAAAAAGCTTCTCCTCTAAGCCCTCAACGGTATTGTCAGCAATAAAAATACCATGGTTTGCTAACAGGAGCATATCCGCATCCTTACCAAATTTTTCTTTATATTCATTAAGTTTATTATAGCAATGCTTTGCAAGGGTGTAGCCCGGCTTTGTAGGCTCAATCCATAAAACATCATCACCGAAAAGCTCCGATGCCGCCTTTGCACCGTTTTTACCGCAAGTAACACCGTTTACAAGAGCAGGGTGCAAATGCAAAACAAAGGTATGGGGGAAAAGGGAATGAAGCGTTGTTTCAACGCTGGGACGTTTGCTTTCCTGCCCGGGAAGCTTTGCTGCCATTAAATCAGCAAGAGAAAGAGCCTCTCTTTCTTTATCCTCAGCGGGATACTCCTTTGTAAAAATTTCTGCAATTTTGGCACGGCTCATTTTAACAAAGCCTTCAGCGGTAATATCCGCAAGGCGTGTGCCTGAGCCTTTTATATACATTATATCTCCATCCTTAGCGGATGTGTTGCCTCCACCTGCAAGAACAAGCTCTTCATTACTACCATAAAGATTTGAAAATTTCACTAAGCTTTCAAGTACCATTTCTTTACTCCTTTTTACAGATGGTCAAAATATCTTTCGACCTCAATTTTACCATCTTTAACATGCATTTTTGCGATTCGCGCGTTTCTTCTGTCACCCTGAAGCCCATCAAGAGCTGTGTTTCGGGCATGGTAAACTATGTAATACTGACCATCAACCTTTATAACGCTGTTGTGGCCTGTACCCTCCTCCCACTCATTGCTTCTGAGAAGAGGTGCATATGTGTTATCATCCGGCATTTTTTGGAATTTAACTTTTGTTAAATCCTGTTCAGTTGTTTTTGCGGCGGCATAACCCACAAAATATGTTTCATCCTCATATCGTCCGCCACTATACATAAGATATTGCCAATCACCCTCCTGAAACCAGAAGGCGCCCTCAATCGTATGCCAATGCTGACCCTTTTTATATCGGTCACGGCGAAAAATCTCTTCATCAATAGATGCCGTAACAACGGGTACAGCCTCGCCTACAGGAGTGTAAGGGTCTGCCATTTTCTGAACAACAATATGGGTACCTATCCTTTCACCCTCAAAGGTATTGGGCGAATAGAAAAGGAAAAGCCCTTCATCTGTTTTAACAATATGAGAATCAATGGAAAACGGATGTAAAATCTGTTTTGGAACAGAAAACGGACCGAGAGGATTCTCGCTTTCAGCAACATGCATTGCCTGATGATGGCCACCCTGATCAGGAATATCCTCATAATATTCAAAGGAAAAATAAATATAAAACTTACCTTCGTGGAAAATAACTGATGGTGCCCAGAAATGATCTCTGCCTTCAATGGTGAGAATTCTTCCTTCAAACCTCCAATCTCCTAAAAGAGTTTCGCAGGAATGAGCATAAATACCGTCATCACCGGTTGTATAAATATAATATTTTCCCTGATGCTCAATAATGTAAGGATCAGCCTGCCCAACATAATTATCCTTATCAATTTTTAAAAGTTGCATTAGTAACGCCTCTTTCCTTGGTTTTTCCCTCTTCCGCATGTTGCTTTGCGATTTTTGGGGTTATTCTTTTTGCTTTTTGCCTCGTTTACCCTATCTTTATACGAGGGCTTTACAAGGCATTTTTTATCATAACCTATTAAATCTTCCCTATGGCATTTTTTCAGAGCAAGCCTTACAAGGTCGGCATTTTTAGGATCTGCGCACTGCAAAAGCGCTCTTTGCATACGCTTTTCCTCAGTAGCTTTGGGAACATACACTTCTTTCATTGTAAAAGGGTTAAGCCCTGTATAAAACATTACTGTTGACGCCGTGCCGGGTGTTGGATAGAAATCCTGCACCTGCTCGGGATTGTAATTCCACCTCTTGATAAACTCCGCCAGCTTTACCGCATCCGAAAGCGTGCTTCCCGGATGGCTGGACATAAGATAAGGAACAAGATATTGCTCCTTACCAAAGCTTTTTGTAAGCTCAAAATATCTATCTTTAAATTTCTCGTAAACTTTAAAATCCGGCTTACCCATAAGAGCCAAAACATTGCCGGAGCAATGCTCGGGCGCTACCTTTAACTGCCCGCTTACATGGTCTTTAACAAGCTTTTTAAAAAACGCATTGCCGGAGGGCGATTTATCTGCATTAAGATAATCATAGCGAATACCCGAACGGATAAAAACCTTCTTTATTTTCGGCAATCTTTCAATCTGAGAAAGCAATTCAATATATTCACTATGGTCTGCCTTTAAGTTCTTGCAGGGTTCGGGAGCAAGGCATTTTTTATCCGGGCAAACGCCGCTTTTTAACTGCTTTTCGCAAGCAGGATATCTGAAATTTGCAGTAGGTCCGCCAACATCGTTAATATATCCCTTAAAATTTGGCATCTGCGTTAAAAGCTTTGCTTCCTCAACAACGCTTTCTATGCTTCTTGAGCGCACGCTTCTTCCTTGATGGAATGCAAGCGCACAGAAATTGCATCCGCCAAAGCATCCTCTGTTATGGGTTAAAGAAAATTGCACCTCTTCTATAGCAGGAACTCCGCCCTGTTTTTCATAAGAGGGGTGATATGTTCTCATATAAGGAAGAGCATAAACCTCATCAAGCTCATCTCTTTCAAGCGGTGGCATCGGTGGATTTTGCACAAGCATTTTATCTCCATAGTATTCAACAAGGGCTTTTCCGTATGCACTATCCTGATTTTTATACTGAACTGAAAATGCTTTTGCGTAATATTCCTTATCAGTTTTCAGTTTATTAAAATCCCAATTTCCTACGGATTCATAATGAATTTTATCTCCCTTTGAACCAACCCATACTGTTCCTCTTACATCGCGGATTTTATTTATAGGTACACCCTTATCTAAAAGAGCGGCAATTTTTCTTATAATATTTTCGCCCATACCATAGGTAAGCAAATCTGCACCTGATGAAATTAAAAGGCTTTCTAAAACCTCATCCTTCCAATAATCGTAGTGGGCAAAGCGCCTCAAGGATGCTTCAAGTCCGCCTAAAATCACGGGGGAATCGGGATAAGCCTCTTTAATAAGGCGGCAATAAACCTCGGTTGCCCTATCAGGCCTGAGACCGAATTTTCCGCCCGGCGAATAATAATCATAGCTCCTCTTGCGTTTCGCAACCGTGTAATGAGCTACCATTGAATCAATATTACCTGCAGAAACTAAAAATGCAAGGCGCGGCTTTCCGAAACGCTTAAAATCCTCGCAATTATTAAATTTAGGTTGAGCAAGAAATGCTACATTGAAGCCCTGCGCCTCTAAAACCCTGGTAATTATTGATGCCCCAAAAGACGGATGGTCAACATAAGCATCGCCACAAACATATACAAAATCAACATCTGCCCAACCGCGTTCTCTTACCTCCGCGGCGGTTACAGGTAAAAACTCTTTGCCCTTCATAGCTTACCCTTCGTTTAATTTATCTATAACAGCAGGTATTTCAGCCACTGTTTCTACCTGCAATTCGCATTTTTCTATTTCAGGAAAAATCCATGTACCCGTGGTTTTAACCCAAACCGGCACGCACCCTGCATTCCGGGAACCATCAACATCAAATTTAGGATGGTCTCCTATATACATCATTTCACCGGGGTCAATATCCAATTTTTCTGCCATAAGGTGAAAAATTCTTTCATCGGGCTTTGCAAAGTCATAATCTCCGCTTATGATTATTTCATCAAAAAGAGGAAAAAGCTCGAGCATTTCAAGCTTTTTTGTTTGCACTGCTCTGCTGCCGTTTGTAATCAGCCCTATTTTTATTCCTTTGGCGCGTATAGCCTCCAATGTGGGTATTGAAAAAGAGAATTTTACCGCAACGCCCTTAAAGCAGGATAACACCTTTTCCGTATACTCCTCAAAGGTGGGAGCCTCTTCGAAAATGCCTTTTTCGCATAAATGGGCATAAATCTCCTGCCATCCGCGATGAACATAGTGCTTGTCCGCCCAGATAATCTCTTCGGCTATATATTCATCTGTTACTCCCTTTGCAAGCTTAAAATTATTTTTAAACTTTTTTACTACAAGCTTTAACGTTTCGTACCTGTCAAAAAGAGTATGGTCAAGATCAAAAACTGCAGCTTTTATCATATTTTCACCCCACATTTTAAAAGAGATTATATTTTACCATATAAATATACTGTTTTCAATATTTTAGTGTTTTTAAATATTGCTTATGCTCGCTTGAAATTCTATAGCTCTCGGTTGCTTTTTGGATAGCTTTATTATGAGTCCATTTATCTAATTTTCTATTTTCGAATACCTGAACCGCTTGAGCATACTGCTTTGAAAGCGCAGTTGCAAAATACCAGGCTCTCGCCATATTTATATAATATTCCTCGCTTTCAACAGCAATAATCTTATCAAAATGCTCCCTTTTGAAATCACCGTCAAGATAATATGTCATAAGGCAAATTATTCCGTACCGAACTGCATAAACGGCCTCCGACTGAAGCCATCTGTCGATTTCCGAAACAAGCTTATCCTTGTGGTTTTTTAAAATTTCAGGCTTCATCATATCGCAGGTAGCCCAATTATCTACAAAGGGCAAAAACCTGTTTAATTCTTTTATAAGCTCATCGTAATCCTTTGTTTTTTCAATTAAAAAGGCATGAAGATTATTCTCCTCATAATATCGATGGGGCAGCTCCTTTAAAAAAGCTTTCGCCTCTTGGGTTTTTGAAAAATTATTAGAAAATCTCCTCAAAACAGGAGTTCTGATTCCGATAACCGCGTTTTTATCAACTGTTGGCATAAGCTTTGAATGAAACTCTTTATACCCTTCATCTCTGAGCTCAAAAAGCTGTTTTTGTAAATCTGTTTTTCTCATAACCGTCTCCGCATTAAATTTCTTTTTTAATATACCACTGTTACTTTCTTTTTTCAATAAATCAGCTGTTGAAAAAATCGGGATGTCGTGATATTCTAAAAGCAATAAATTTCAAGAGGTGTTTTTATGCCCTATTTATTTGCTCATTTTAAGGAAAAAATAACTCCCGATGGTGAAGCCGTTTATTTCGGTAAAAGCCGCGATGGCTTTAATTGGGAAACAGTCAACAACTCAAACCCTGTGCTTATGAGCACATTGGGCGATAAGGGTTGCCGCGATATCGAAATAATAAGGCTTCACACAGGAGGTTTTGTTATTTTAACAACCGATTTGTGCATTGCAACAAAATTTGATGAAAATTATAATGTTGATTGGAAGCAAATCAATAGCCATGGCAGTAAATGCCTTTGTATGTGGAAAACCGATGATTTAGTTAATTTTTCCCAACAAAAACTGATATATTTCGGGCGAGATGATTTCGGCTGTATGTGGGCTCCTGAAATTTTTTATAATAAAGAAACAGAAGAATATCTTATTCATTGGGGTTCTACGATTGCAGAGGATAACTTCACTCATATGTCCATCTACTGCTCTGTAACTAAGGATTTTGAAAGCTTTTCTGAACCTGAGCTTTATTTTACAAAGACCAATGAAATTCTCGACTCTCACATTACAAAAATTGATGACACATATCACCTTTTCTATAAAAATTCTTCAAATCCCCCTATGAATATGCACGCAACCTCAAAAAGCCTTTACGGACCCTTTGAGCACGATGAAGCCTTTGAGCGTTATATGGAAAAGGAAATTTACAATCCCGGCTCTTACGAGGGCCCGACAACCTACATTTTGCCTGACGGCAGATGGTGCTTGATGTTGGATTTTTTTGGATGCGAAAAAGAAAAAATGGGCTACGTTCCTTTTGTTTCTCCGAAACCCGGGGATATGAGCTTCCAAAGAATGACCGAGGGCTTCTCATTTCCCTA
The DNA here is from genome assembly GCA_045604445.1 of Acutalibacteraceae bacterium. Classification (GTDB taxonomy): domain Bacteria; phylum Bacillota; class Clostridia; order Oscillospirales; family Acutalibacteraceae; genus DTU089. Next base: position 4,753 of record JAZUOA010000034.1, on the reverse strand, counting down.
TGGCTTCAAGCACGGAAAGGTTATCGAAATAACAGAAGAAGAATATAACAGATTAAAATGATAAAAGGGGCTGTTAAAAAAACAAGAGTTTTTTTACAGCGCATTTTTAGGGGATAGAAAAAAAGATGCAGAACGAACAAACCGAGCAAAAATAAGGCTTTGACCTTATTTTTGATTACCCGAAGGCGTACAAGGGTACGCCGAGTGGCGAGGTTTGATTGTAGCACAAAACACAAAAAATTCTCTTTATTTTTATTTTTTATAAAAAATTGGGACTTTTACAGGCTTTGAAACCTGCAAAAGTCCCTTGCTTTGTATGGTTTTGTGCGGTCTGCGCTTTTTTTGCATCCCCTTTTTTATTTTATTTTTCCTTGCTTTCTTTTTTCGGGGGTTCTTATAAACCGGATTATTCCAACCACAATAAGCCCTGCCATTCCTGCCGCAATCAGATAAACCGCAACCTTTTCGCTATTGCTTCTTACATAGGGTTCAAAAATATCTATACTTTCAAAAGCAGAATCAAAATCATTTATTTTTTCTGATTGCGTAGTTGTATAGGTGAATGTGTATTTATTGTTTATGCCACCGAATTCATAAACCTTCTGATAAAATGTGTTCATTTCACCATTGTGCTCAAAGGATGTTTCAAATTGCAAAACAATAGCTTCAGTTTCATCGGCATGCTTCTGCTTGCTGTAGTCTATTACCTTCATAGAAAAGTTTTCTGCATATTCTTTCATTGCAATTTTGCTTGAATCTGCAAGCTCCTGGGCATATTGCGCTATTTTCTTTTCAGTAAAATTTTTAGGGCAAAAAATTTCTTCGGTTTCTGCATTATCCGCATAGGCAACCGAAAAACTCGAACCATCTTCGTTAACAAAATTGAAGTCGCTTGTGGCTGCTCCTGTTTGTTCATAGCCATCAGGTATATCCATCGTAAAAAGATCCGCACCATTAAATTCTTCGGCATAAACACTAATGCAAAGCATTACCGAAAACATCAAACATAAAACTATTCTGCTTGCTTTTTTCATTTTCTTCCTCTTTCAAGAATACTGCATCAAAGGAAAGCCTTTGATGCAGATTTCAAATCATTCCTCGGATTCGGAATTTTCATCTTCCTCCGAAACAGGTGTTATTTCAACCTTTATTTTTTCTATTCGCCTATCCTCAACTTCGAGAACTGTGAATTTAACATTTTCAAAGAAAACCTCATTCATTTCTCCGCTTTTCGGAATACATTGAAGCTCATCCATAATAAAGCCTGCAAGAGTTTCGTAGTCGCCCTCGGGCAGCTCCTTTCCTATAAGCTCATCTATTTCTTCAATGTCTATTGTACCGTCAACAGTGAAAGTGTTTTCATCGATTTTTGAGATTTCCTCTTCTTCTTCATCATATTCATCCTGAATATTACCCATAACCGCCTCAACGATATCTTCGAGGGTAACAATGCCTGCAGTGCCGCCGTATTCATCAACAACAACCGCCATTTGAATACGCTTTAAACGCATTTCCTTAAAAAGCTCACCGCAAGCCTTTGTTTCAGGAACGAAATAAGGCTCTCTCATTATATTTTTTAGTGTGGTTTTAACTTTAACTTCCTTGCCAACGTATTTGAGCAGGTCTTTAACATAAACAATACCCACAATATTATCTATATCTTCATCATAGAGAGGGATTCTGGACCTTCCGTTTTCTATGGCAAGGGTTATAAATTCATCAAGAGTTATATCGTTTACGTCTGCGGCAACAACATCGGTGCGGTGAGTCATAACATCGCCTGCATCCATATCGTCAAATTCAAAAATGTTATTTATCATTTCCTTCTGGTCATCTTCAATAACACCTTTTTCGCCGCCCACATCAACCATCATTCTGATTTCTTCTTCTGTAACAACTTCTTCATTTGCGTTGGGATCAAAGCCTAAAAGCCTTACAACTGCATTAGTTGAAATAGAAAGAAACTTAACAAACGGTGCTGTTATTTTAGAAATAACAAGCAAGGGCTTCACTACTGCGAATGCAATCTTTTCAGGCACCTGCATACCGATTCTTTTCGGCGCAAGCTCACCCAAAACAAGAGAGAAATAAGACATTACAATAGTGATAAGCACAACCGAAACAGGAGAAATAATATTCTCCGGCACATTAAATGCTCTTGTTATTGCGTTAGTAAGCATCTCTGCAAAAGCGGTAGCCGCTGAAGCAGATGTTAAGAAGCCTGCAAGGGTTACGCCTATTTGAATGGTTGAAAGAAAGCGAGTGGGATTTTTTGTAAGATTTAAAACCATTTTTGCTTTTTTATGGCCATCTTCTGCCATTTTTTCTATTTTTGCATCGTTAAGGGAAACAATAGCCATTTCGCTCATTGCAAAAAATGCATTAACAAGAATAAGTACCAAAAGCAATGGTATTTTTACAAGCAACTCGCTTGCTGCGCCACCTTCTGCGGCAAGATTTACAATTTGGGCCAAAAAATTAGGTCCGGGGTCATCCATAGTTGGATTTACTCCTTTCAGATTTTAAATTATGCTGTAAAAAATATTACACCACATTAGTGTATATTATATATTTGCTACAGGCAATTGTCAACTAATGGAAATATTTTCTGCCATTTATACATATTTTAGCCATTAAAAATGTGCAAAATTCAAATTTGTCTTTTCTTTTTGGAATATATTGCATAAAATGTTAAATTTTCCACAATTTTTTGGTTTTTAACAGTTTACATTTGCGAAAAGAAGTGTTAATATAATTGGTGGTATTATTATACTTATTATAATTCAATTTTTATAGGAGGAAAAACTATGGCTAGAAAAATGAAAACCATGGGCGGTAACAATGCTGCCGCTTATGTGTCCTATGCGTTCACAGAAGTTGCCGGTATTTACCCCATCACACCTTCCAGCCCTATGGCAGACTATGTTGACCAATGGTCCGCTCAGGGTCAGAAGAACATTTTCGGTACAACCGTAAAGGTTTCCGAAATGCAATCTGAGGCAGGTGCCGCAGGTACTGTTCACGGTTCGCTTGCAGCCGGCGCACTCACAACAACCTACACAGCTTCACAGGGTCTTCTTCTTATGATCCCCAACATGTACAAAATCGCAGGTGAGCTTCTCCCCAGCGTTTTCCATGTTTCCGCTCGCTGCGTAGCATCTCACGCTCTTAACATTTTCGGCGACCATTCAGACGTTTACGCTTGCCGTCAAACAGGTTTTGCAATGCTTGCTGAAACAAATACTCAGGAGGTTATGGATCTCGGTGCTGTTGCTCACCTCGCAACAATCAAGAGCCGCGTTCCTTTCATCAACTTCTTCGATGGTTTCCGCACATCTCACGAAATTCAGAAAATCGCTATCTGGAATTATGAGGATCTTAAAGAAATGTGCGATATGGACGCAGTTGACGCTTTCAGAAAGAGAGCTCTCAACCCCGATCGTCCCGTAATGCGCGGTTCTCATGAGAACGGCGATATCTTCTTCCAGCACAGAGAAGCTTGCAACACCTACTATGATGCAGTTCCCGCAATCGTTGAGGAATACATGGGCAAGGTTAACGCAAAGCTTGGTACAGATTACCAGCTCTTCAACTACTACGGCGCTGCAGATGCAGAAAACGTAATTGTTGCTATGGGTTCAATCTGCGACGTTGCTGAAGAGGTTATCGATTACCTTCTTGCAAAAGGCGAAAAGGTTGGTCTTCTTAAAGTTCGTCTTTACAGACCTTTCGCTTCCGAAAAATTCGTTGCTGCTCTTCCTGCAACAGTTAAGAAAATTGCTGTTCTTGACAGAACAAAAGAGCCCGGTTCAATCGGTGAACCCCTCTATCTTGATGTTGTTGCTGCTCTTGATGCTTGCAACAAAACAGGTATCTTTGTTTCCGGTGGTCGTTATGGTCTCGGTTCTAAGGATACTCCCCCTGCTTCAATCTTTGCTATTTTCGCAGACCTTGCAAAAGCAGATTCCAAAAAACATTTCACTCTCGGTATCAACGACGATGTTACCTACCTTTCTCTCCCCGAGGAAGAAGCTCCCAATACTGCTGCTGAAGGCACTATTGAATGCAAATTCTGGGGTCTCGGCGGTGACGGTACTGTTGGTGCTAACAAGGACTCTATCAAAATCATCGGTGACCATACCGACAAATATGTTCAGGCATACTTCCAGTATGACTCAAAGAAAACCGGTGGTGTTACAATTTCTCACCTTCGTTTCGGTGACAAGCCCATCAAGAGCCCCTATTATGTAAACAAGGCTGACTTCGTTGCATGTCATACTCCTGCTTACATTGAAAAAGGCTTCAAGATTGTTAACGACGTTAAACCCGGTGGTGTATTCCTTATTAACTGCCAGTGGAGCGATGAAGAGCTTGCTTCCAAGCTCAACGCAGAAACAAAGCAGTACATTGCAAAGAACAATATTCAGCTTTACACAGTTAACGCTATTGACCTTGCTGCTGAAATCGGTCTCGGTAAGAGAACAAACACAATTCTTCAGGCATCCTTCTTCGCTCTTGCTAACGTTCTTCCTAAGGATGAAGCAATCGGCTATATGAAGAACGCTGCATTGAAGTTCCTCAAAAAAGGTCAGGAAATCGTTGACATGAACCACAAGGCTATCGACGCAGGTTTCGGTGCATTCAAGAAATTTGATGTTCCTGCTGACTGGGCAAATGCAACTGACGATGTAAACGCTGTTGCTTCCGAAGGTCCTGCAAAGCTTGTTAAGATAAGTCGGAGGCCAAGCGGTCT
>JAZUOA010000033.1:0-3904 GCA_045604445.1 Acutalibacteraceae bacterium | reverse complement strand
GGTCCGCTTAATGCTGCTCGGTTCCCCGCCTGACATGGTTCACGGTGCCCCGTCGCACAGGGCCCGCCCATCGCATGACCGAATTGAGCGTAAGTTTTAATATATTATATAATTTTAAAAATCAATAGGGAAAATTAACCCTCGTATTCATCCTCGTTTTCCCAGTTATGCCAAACGTCTTGAATGTCATCGTTATCATCAAACATTTCAAGCATTTTGCTCATGTTTTTCATATTCTCTTCTCCGTCAAGACGGGTATATGTTTGAGGAATATAAGCGGTTTCGCTGCTAACGAATGTGTAGCCCTTAGCTTCGAGGTCGCCGGCAACTGCGCTGAGGTCGTTTGCATCTGTGCGGATTTCAAAGATTTCCTCTTCGTCTGTGATGAAATCTATAGCACCGCATTCAAGAGCATCTTCCATAAGTTTATCTTCGTCAATACCCTCTTTTTCGATGAGAATAACGCCGAAGTAATCAAACATAAACATAACGCAACCGGAAGTACCCATATTTCCGCCGTATTTATCGAAATAGTGGCGAACATCGCCTGCTGTGCGGTTGCGGTTATCTGTGAGAGCTTTAACAACAACTGCAACACCGCAGGGGCCGTATCCCTCATAGATTATTTCTTCATAGTTAGCGCCGTCGTTACCACCGGCAGCTTTTTTTATAACTCTTTCGATGTTATCGTTGGGAACGTTATTTGCCTTTGCTTTCTGAATTAACTCTTTAAGCTTTGAATTACCTGCAGGGTCGGGACCGCCATCACGAACAGCAACCATAATCTCTCTGCCGATTTTAGTGAAAACCTTTGCCCTTGCACCATCTGTTTTTTCTTTTTTTCTCTTAATTGTGCTCCATTTGGAATGTCCTGACATTTCAATAGCCTCCAAAATAAAATAAATACATATAAATATACGATAAATTCAACCTGAATATATTATCACAAGCCCTTTCGTTTGTCAATACAGATAAACTTGTGATTGCTGAATAATAAGGGCTTAGGAGAATCTTATTCATTGATTTATTATGAATTATTCATTCATAAAAGTAATTTGAAGGCTAACAATAGTATAGGTGATTTTATGAATTTTATTGAAAAAGTATGGAAAGATTTACCTGTATGTGTTAAAATGAGCAATATATTTAAAAATAAACACATTTTCGGAAGTGGTAAAATGAAATACAGTTTTCAAACAAAAAAAACAGGGGATGGCATAAACTGTTGCGTTATTTCTGCTGAAGGCTTTAAAACTGCCTGCGCATCAATAAGCTTTATTATGCCTTTGGGCGATAAGGCGTCTCTTTATGCTTTAGTGCCTAATGTTCTTACAAGGTCATCTGAAAATTACCCTGATATTACCTCTATTGAGCAAAAGCTTGCACTTCTTTACGGTGCGGATATAGCAGTAGATATCTCCAAAACGGGAGAAAATCAGGTTATAAAGCTTGCGGTTGGTTGCATAGATGACAGGTTTGCAATTGATGATGAAAAAATAACTGATGAATGCTGCAAGCTTTTATTTGAGCTTGTTTTTAAGCCTCGTCTTGTAAATGGTGCATTCCCCGAAGAAGATGTTGAAAGCGAAAAAAGGTTGCTGTGTGAGCGCCTTGCCTCCGAAGAAAGCGATAAAAGAATATATGCTAAAAACCGTTGCGAAGAAATTATGTGTGCCGAGGAGGCATACGGAATAAATCGCTATGGTACTGCAGAGGATATAAAAAGCGCAACTCCCGAAAGCGTTTATGAAGCATATAAGCAGATGCTTTCTGAAGCGAAAATAGCTCTTTGCCTGAGTGGAGGGAATTTTACCGATGCTGAAAATATGCTTATGCAATACATTGAGGGCGTTTCCCGAGATGCTTCGCTAAATGATACTCTTTTTGTTGAAGCGGCAGAGGATGTTCAATATAAAAAAGAAAAAGAAGCCGTAAAGCAAGGCAAGCTCGTTATGGGATTTCGCTTAGGAATGAAAAACGCTAACGATAATTATGCTGCCCGCAGAGTTATGGTGGATTTGTTCGGTGGTAATCCTCATTCAAAGCTTTTTACCGTTGTTCGAGAAAAAATGAGTCTTTGCTACTATTGCTCTGCAAGAATGATTAGGGCAAAAGGGATTATGTTTGTTCAAAGCGGTATTGAAAGCTATAATGAAGAAAAAGCCCGAGAGGCTATTTTGGCTCAGCTTGATGCCATAAAAAACGGTGAGTTTTCTGACGAAGATATGGATGCTTCCGTTAAAGCTCTTGAAGATGGATTTAAAAGCGTTTCCGATAGTCCCGAAGCGCTGGATAGTTGGTTTATGTCTCAAGCAATTTCAGAGGAATATAAATACCCTGAAGAGTTTATTGAGGAATTTAAAAAAGTAACTCGCGAGGATATTATAAGCGTTGCGAAAGCTGTAACTCTTGATACTGTGTTTATGCTTGAAGGCACTTTAACAGGCGGTGAAAATGATGAATGAAAACAGAATAACATATATTGAGAATTCCGTTTTGGGTGAAGGGTATTATAAAATAGACCATAAATCAGGGCTGAAAATTTTCGTTTACCCAAAGGAAAATTATGAATCCGTTTATGCGGTTTTTGGCACAAAATATGGTTCTATTGATACTAGATTTAAAAGAAGCGATAGAGAAAGCTTTACGGAAATACCTGCAGGCACTGCTCACTTTCTCGAGCATAAACTGTTTGAAAGCGAGGAGCTTGATGCTTTTCAGCGCTATGCGGTAACCGGTGCTTCCGCCAATGCTTATACAAGCTTTGACAGAACTTGTTATCTTTTTACCTGCACAGGTCATTTTAAAGAAAATTTTGAGATATTATTAGATTTTGTAAGGCATCCGTATTTCACCGAGGAAACTGTTCAAAAGGAGCAGGGTATTATCGGCCAGGAAATTGATATGTATAAGGATTCGCCTGAATGGGAGAGCCTTTTTAATGCTCTTGAATGTATGTATCATAAGCATCCAGTTAAAATTGATATTGCAGGAACAAAGCAATCTATTTCTCAAATAACTGCAGAAATGCTTTTTTCTTGCTATGAAACTTTTTACAATCTTTCCAATATGGCGTTAGCGGTGGCAGGTAATGCAACAGTTGAGGATGTAATCGAAATTGCGGATCGTTTGCTGACTGCGGATGAGTTCGTTACGGTAGAAAGGGATTTCGAGCAAGAGCCTGAAGAAATAGTTAAGGCATATGTAGAGGAAAATCTTCCTGTAGTAACTCCTGTTTTCACCTTCGGTTATAAAGAGAGCTTTTCCGGAAAGGAATGTACGCTTGAAGAGGAAATCGGCATGGCGATTTTGCTTGATATAATAGCAGGGCAAATTTCACCGTTGTATAAAGAAATGCTTGATGAAGGGCTTATTAACGGTAATTTCGGAACGGAATTCTTTAATGGTTATTGCTATTCAGCCACATTGTTTTCAGGTGAATCATCAAATCCGGAAACAGTAGCAGAAAAAATTAAAAAAAGAATCAAACAGTTGAAAGAAAGCGGAATAACCAACGAGCAGTTTGAGGTTGTTCGCAGGAAACAGTATGGAAAAACTGTGAGAGCCTTTACTGATATTGATACTGTTGCCAATGCTCTTGTTGTTTCTCATTTTGAAAATGAGGAGCTTTTCGAAGAGTTTGAGGTTATAAAAAATATTAAACCGGATTTTATAAACAAGCTTTTAAAGAATTGCTTTAATGAAGATAAAGCAGTGCTTTCGGTTGTAAAGGATGTGTAAAAATGGAATGGTTTGCAGATTTTGCAAGAGTAACTTTCGGAGGAATTGAAAAGGTTTTTGATGTTTCTTCTGTTTTTTGTGAATTTAATGTAGGTTCTCAACTTGTTCAGATAAGATGGTACGGTGTAATTATCGCCTTCGGCTTTATTCTTGCCGCTCTTTT
>JAZUOA010000032.1:0-3219 GCA_045604445.1 Acutalibacteraceae bacterium | reverse complement strand
TCCTTCGGATTGGATAAAAAAAGAGCCTCGCTATTGCGAAGCTCTTTTTTTGGTGCGAGAGACGGGACTTGAACCCGTACGGGATTACCACACGCCCCTCAAACGTGCGCGTCTGCCGATTCCGCCACTCTCGCAAGTGCTTATATACTATACCACCGCATTTTTGTTTTGTCAACACCTTTTTTCAAGTTTTTGAAAAAATTTTAAGAGTGGAAAAAATACCATGTACAGCGATTTTTGCGCAATAATTAAGCTTCGCAAAATTTCAAAATTGAATATCCTTGCAGGGTTATAAAGAAGAGGACGGTCTTGACCGCCCTCTTCAAAGTTACCAATAACAATTTTAATTACAATCGCAACTCAGTTTCGGCAATTGTGCATTATCAATTAAATTTGATGGTTGCATTATTATCCGGAATACCGTAGTTACCGGCGCTGTGCTTAAGCATTTCGTAAAGGTTAACTTGCTCTCCCTGGGAACCGTGTAGCTTTTTGTTCAATATTTTAAGAATGGGGTTAAGGCGTTTAAGTACCCTTAAGAACGTTTCGCCATAAGGGTTGCCTTCGGTAAAAGGCTGGTCGCCGCAAAATACGGCTCTGACGAGCTCCACGGCAAAGTCAATGAATTTTTCATTTTTTATATCGGGATGGGCTTTAACCATAAGCAGTCTGCAAATTTTTCCGATAGTGCAAGTAGAAAGAAACTTGCCGACAAAAGCAAGGGGCTTATAGAGCTTTTTGTTATCGCTTAAGCCGAATTTGCCCAGCATTCTCCCAGGGTTATCCTTCATACCGTAAACCATTGAAAGAATCATTTTATCAAACTGATTTTTTAAATGCTCTTCACCGGTTAAGCCTTTTTTATCCCATTCGTATTCAGGAACAGGGATGCTTTCAATTTTAACGGTTTCTTTATCCTCAATTGTTATAAGGCGCATAAATGCGGGGCAACCAATAAGCGAGCCGGTGCAAACGTCATAAAATTTATTGCCGTTATCGCTTTCGGTAACATTTATACTCTGGTTGTGCATATGGCCGGTAAAAATCAGGTGAACACCGTTATCCGCAAGGGTGTTGATAAGCTTTCGGCTTCCTTTTTGGCGGGCATCGGGCACAAGCTCAAGAATAGGTTGACCTGCCAGAACAGGATAATGCTCCATGGCAATCATCATTTTTCCCTCTTCTTGTGCTTTTTTCGCTTGTTTTTCAATCCAGCTTAAAAACTCATCATCATATTCTTTGTTTTTTCCCTCGGCAGTGTCGTTGCAAATAACCAAAAGGCGAATATCTTCGTTCAGGTCAGCAGTATATGATAGGTGCTCTTTATTAAAATCAACAGCAGCATTGTAGCCGAAATCACCATAATAATCTAAAAGCTCATTGAAGCTGATACCCTCAACGGGAGTTCTTTCTTTTCCGGGATAGCAAAATGGATTAGGTTCAATATCGTGGCCTGCGGTAACAACATAAATGTTTTTGCCTGAGGCTTTTAATTCTTGAAGCTTTTGGGAATATTCCTTGTGGCTTTCCTTTTCGCCGTTGAAAGAAAGGTCACCTGCTATGAGAATTGTATCTGCTTCATCGCTTTGAGTAAGGTATTTTAAAACAGCATCATTTATGTAGGGGGTTTCCGCATAACATTTTTGTTCAAAATCCATAAAACGCTCGTAGTCTTCGCCGTAAGCGCCTAATGATTTTGCAAAATAATGGGGATCTGTAATAACAAAAAATTTAAATTTCTTCATAAAAACCTGCCTGAAAAAATTATTGTTTTAAACATAAAAATAGAACAATTCCATAATATCATTTTAAAGTGAAACTTGCAAGAGAATAACGAGATAAGAAAAAATATATAAATTTTTTGTAGTATTTGGTGAAATTTGTCATAAGTATATAGAGAAAATTAATTTCAATTTTTTCAAATATATTTTGAGGTGATGAAAATGACGGCAAATAATTCTGCAATTGATGAGTATATGTTTCTGCGCGAAGAAATAATGCATCATAAAAAAAGGCAAAATACTTTTACGGCTTTTTCGTATACGACAATAGTTGCATTATGGGGTTACGCGATTGAACGGGAGAATCCGTGGATTACCATAATTGCGCTTGTTTTGGCATTACCTACATCATTTAGGGTTTTTGAAAGCAGACAAGCTATTTCACAATTGTCAGCGTATATGCAGTTCTATCTAGAACCGGTAACAGGATTCAGATGGGAAACATTACTGTTTAAGTATCGTTCTATGAACCACACAAAATCGAAAGAAAAAATATTGTATTTTGTTTCAAAATGGGATTTTATATTTCTTACGGTTGCATCCATAACATTGTTTTGGATAATGGTTGTTATTTACAAAAAAAATTTGGAACCATTAGTTTTTCATATTGTGATATTTGTGGATATTTTTATGTTTTTGGCAGAAATAGCTGTAACTTTTTATTGTTTTGACTATGAACGGTTAATACTATCAAAGAAGAAAAAATGGCAACAAGTGTTTGAAGCTCATACAAAAAGTAAAAATCTTGAAAAAGTTTTTGTACTTGAATATAAATGTTGTGATTGTAAATATTGGTATCCTTATAAGAGTGATAAAACAGTAGGAAGATGTTTTTATAGAGATTTTATACACGAGCAAGAAGGAAATAGTTTTACTTGTGATAAATTTGATTTTAGAAAAGAAAAAATGATGTATTTATCAGATGAAGAATTTATGCCAAAACAATAAAACTGAGGGTGCAAAAAATGAAGAATAATATATTTTCTAAACAAAAAATAAAATCAAGCATAGGTGTTAAAAATTTGAAAGGTTCATTAAAATTGGAACAGCAAGTCATAATGATTCTTTCTATAATAAGCATAGAAACATTGTTGTTGAGTATTATTTTAGAATACATATACCCTGTTTTCATATTACAGCAGGTTTTAACTGAGTTACATATTCAATTTACAATAAATGTATTATTGGGTATATCATGCAGTTCGGTAATTTCATTGATTTGCATATTAATTCCGTTTTTATGTAATAAGAAAAAACAAGAAGATATGCTCTTTATATTAGTAAAAAAATTGTTTTTTTATTATGAAACTTTAATTACTTCAATTACACAAACTATTAACGAGGATAAAGCAGATAAAACATATTTAGGAGAAATAGTTTTATATAGAGAAGCAATAAAATTAGAAAGAGCTATATTAGATTTAAAAGGTAAATATGA